>JAZNEN010000172.1:0-2539 GCA_045588615.1 Eubacteriales bacterium | reverse complement strand
AGGAACTCTTGTTTATACAGATCCGTCGTCTGCTGTTATCGACACAGGCGGTGTTGCTTATAAAATGACGGTAAGCGCTTCTACTCTTTCTCAGATATCATCACTCAGAAACGATGTTAAGCTGTATACACATATGGCGGTGAGAGAGGATGCGGTCGATCTTTTCGGATTTTACACGCAGGAAGAGCTTTCGCTTTTCAAGCTTCTTATAACAGTTTCAGGTGTCGGGCCAAAAGCGGCTATGGGTGTGCTTTCTGCTTTTACCCCGGAAAGATTTGCCATCGTCGTCGGAAGCGAAGATGTAAAGGCACTTTCAAAGGCTAACGGAGTAGGGGCGAAAACTGCCGCAAGAATTATTCTTGAACTCAAGGACAAGGTTGCAAAGGAGATCACAAGATCAAATCTGTCAACTATTCAGTCGGGCGGTGACCTTGCCGATGCCCAAAACGCACTTATGGTTCTGGGTTACTCAAAGGCAGAGGCTGTAAAGGCGCTTTCAGGTGTCCCGGCGACGATCCCGCTTGAAGATATGATAAAAGAAGCACTTAAAAAGCTGATGAAATAAAGGATATAATTATGCCCGATTACGAAGAATTTACAAGTGAGGATTTTGACACACGGCTTATTGATGTCGAATATTCGGCAGAGGATTCTGAAAACGAAGTGAATCTCCGCCCGCAGACGCTTGACGAATATATAGGTCAGGCTAAAGTCAAAGAAAACCTCAGAATATATATAAACGCGGCGAAGTTCAGGGGCGACAGCCTTGACCATACGCTGCTTTACGGTCCTCCCGGACTTGGCAAAACAACACTTTCGCAGATAATAGCGAACGAAATGAATACCTCAATAAGAATAACTTCAGGCCCTGCTATTGAAAAGCCGGGTGACCTTGCGGCGCTTCTTACTAACCTTAATGAGGGTGATGTGCTGTTTATTGACGAAATACACCGTCTGCCGAGAACGGTTGAAGAAATTTTATACCCTGCTATGGAGGATTTTTCCCTTGATATCATTATCGGTAAAGGACCTGCCGCAAGAAGCATAAGAATGCCTCTTAAGCACTTCACGCTTATCGGTGCAACAACAAGGGCAGGGCAGCTTACAACACCGCTTAGAGACCGTTTCGGTGTGCTTATGCGGCTTGAGCTTTATACACACGATGAGCTTGCAACGATCGTTACAAGAAGCTCCGATATTCTCGGTATAAAGATATCAAAAGACGGGGCGCAGGAGATCGCCAAGCGTTCAAGGGGAACACCGCGAATTGCAAACAGACTTTTAAAGCGTGTGCGTGATTTTGCCCAGATAATGGGCGACGGCGAAATTACAAAAGAAATTGCCGATTATGCTTTAAAACAGCTTGAAATTGATGAGCTTGGACTTGACGGAACAGACCGAAAGATGCTTACAACAATAATTAAATTTTATGACGGCGGTCCTGTAGGACTTGAAACACTCGCCGCAACTGTAGGTGAGGAATCTGTAACGCTTGAAGATGTTTATGAGCCTTACCTTATGCAGATAGGATTTTTAAACAGAACCCCGCGCGGAAGATGTGTTACAAAGGTGGCTTATGAGCACCTGAAAATAGCTGTTCCCGCAAAACAGACACAGGCGGATATTTTTGATGGGAGTGGTGATGACTGATGTTTGTATCGGATAAATGGAAGGATTATGAGCTTATAGATGCTTCTGACGGCGAAAGACTTGAAAGATGGGGAAAATACATCCTTATCCGTCCAGATCCGCAGATAATCTGGAAAGGACGTAAAACGAGCCCGCTTTGGAAGCGCGCCGATGCAATATACAGGCGCGAATCAAGCGGCGGCGGTAAGTGGGTAAAATGTGACGTGCCTGAATCCTGGACTATCAACTACGGAAATTTGCGTTTTCTTATTAAACCGATGGGCTTCAAGCATACTGGTGTTTTTCCTGAACAAGCCGTAAACTGGGATTGGTTTTCAAAGATCCTCTCCGATAACGGCGGCGGCAGAGTTTTAAATCTGTTTGCATATACGGGCGGCGCAACAATTGCCGCATCGAGTGCAGGTGCATCCGTTTGCCACGTTGATGCGTCAAAGGGTATGACAGCACAGGCAAAGCAAAATGCAGCTTTATCCGGATTTGAGAAAAATCCGATAAGATATATAGTTGATGACTGTATGAAATTTATTGAGCGTGAGATAAGACGAGGGAACTCCTACGAAGGAATTATTATGGACCCGCCTTCATACGGCAGAGGACCCGGAGGTGAGGTCTGGAAGCTTGAAGAATGCGTTGATGAGCTTATTTCAAGAGCATCGCTTCTTCTTTCCGATAAACCCCTGTTTTTCCTTGTCAATTCATATACAACGGGACTTTCACCGTCAACTGTAGGTTATATGCTGAATACGGGCATAAAAAAGAAGCTCGGCGGTACCGTTGTGTGTGACGAGGTCGGACTTCCCGTAAGTGTCACGGGCGGACTTTTGCCGTGCGGTTCGGCATCAAGATGGTATAAATAAAGGCAGAATACTTCAAATGGAAATAATCAGAA
>JAZNEN010000171.1:0-3565 GCA_045588615.1 Eubacteriales bacterium | reverse complement strand
CTCATACCCGAAAGCACCATAACTACCTCGTCAAGCGATGCGGCAAAACGGATAGCCCATGACGGAACAGACATATCAGGCTCTTTATCTTTCAAAAGCTTCTTTGCATTTTCCGAAATATCAACAAGTGCACCGCCCTTGACAGGCTCCATTACAAGCACGGGTTTGCCGTGTTTAACAGCAGTCTCATAGCATTTACGGGACTGAATTACATCATCTTCCCAGTCAAGATAGTTTATCTGAAGCTGAACGTATTCAATTTCGGGATGCTCGGTAAGTATCATATCAAGCACATCGGCAGTATCATGAAATGAAAAGCCTATATGTTTTACTTTTCCCTCTTTCTTGAGCTTTGCAACAAACTCAAACGCCCCGAATTCCTGCGCTTTTTTATATGAATTTCTCGAAAGGGAGTGAACGAGATATATATCAACATAGTCAACACCCAATTTTTCAAGCTGGCGATCGAAAAACCCCTGCATATCCTCCGCCTTTTCTATCATAAAGAGGCTCAATTTGTCAGTCACGGTGTACGCATCACGGGGATATCTGTCCGCAACGGCTTTTTTGAACACGACCTCACTCATACCGCCGTGGTACGGTGCGGCTGTATCAAAATATGTAAAACCGTTTTCAATAAAGGTATCTACCATTCCAGAGACACGGTTAATGTCTATTTCAGGCTTTTCAGTATTTTCCGTCATAGGCAAGCGCATAAGTCCGAATGCTAATTTTTTCATAATTTACCTCCGTTATTTTAAAAATTCAAAAAGGTCTTCGAATGTGCCCGACGGACAGTCCGGCATTTCGCCGCCGCATATAAGGCAGTCAGTCAACAAAAACGATGAAAATCCGAGAGTCATGGAGGCGTTTGCATCCTCCTCGGCATTATTGCCTATCATAAGGCACTTTTCAGGGTTCAGTAAAAACTTTTCCGCAATTTCTTCAAAATATTTCGGATTCGGCTTGCAGTAATGTGAATTTGTATAGTCTGTTGCATAGTCGAAATCTTCATATTTCAGCCCCGTCCATTCAAGTCTTGCCTTAACGGCAACTGTCGGAAACATCGGGTTTGTTGCAAGAATGACTTTATCGGCACATTTTTTGGCATATTCGACAGCCCGCCGTGCGTTGGGTGTAGGTGATGTATATTTCACAGCTTCATTGAATCGTCCGCTGTAGAACGAATCAAAAAGCGGTATATCATCATATACTTTTTCACCAAGAAGCGAGGCAAAGGTTTTCCAGAATGCATCACTGTTCTTCTGAGTACCGTCATTTTTAACCATTGAAGCTACACCGCGCCACATCGCCGGCAGCAGCGTCTGCTCGCGATAACCGTATTTTTCCATTTCTTCAGCAAGTGTGTGCAAATAACCCTTTGAAAAGGTATCCATATCCATAGGAAGCAGTGTTCCGTCAAGGTCAAAAAGAATAGCTTCGTATCTTTTCATTATTTCCCTTCCTTTGTGTTTATAAAAATATATTACAGTATTTGCCCGGCTTTGTCAATATTTTTCATAAAAACACTTGACATAGTTTTCAAAAACTGATATAATGATTATGGTTTTAAAAAACAGATAACAAGATACGGGGAACGAATTATGCCGAATTATAAAATTATAAGCGATTCATCATCAGATATCAGAAGCATTTCAGATATTGCATTTTCATCTGTTCCGTTAAAAATAAGCACAGCAGAAAAAGAATTTTGTGACGATGAATCACTTGACCTTAATGAAATGCTGTCATACCTTGAAAAATACAAGGGAAAATCAGGCTCTGCCTGTCCCAACACAAGCGAATGGCTTAAAGCATTTGAAGATTATGAAAACATTTTCTGTATCACCATCACAAGCTCCCTTTCCGGAAGCTATAATTCCGCAGCCAGCGCCGCAAAGGAGTATACCGAGATGCACAAGGACAGGAACGTGCTTGTTATAGACTCACTTTCCACAGGTCCCGAATGTGCGCTTATAATTGAAAAGCTCAGAGAGCTTATAGCCGCTGGCAAAACCTTTGATGAGATATCGAAAGAAATAATGGAATATAAAGAACACACACATCTTTTGTTTGCGCTTGAATCAATGCACAATCTTGCCAACAACGGAAGGGTAAGCCCGATCGTCGCAAAACTTGCAGGCGTGCTTGGAATAAGGATAGTAGGTAAAGCGAGTGATGTAGGAACTCTTGAGATAACGAACAAATCAAGGGGAGCTAAAAAAATGCTTGAAGACATCATCGAAAATATGAAAAAAATGGGATGTTCGGGCAAGGTATTCATACATCATTGCCAAAACATAGATACAGCAAAAAAGATTGAAGAACTTGTAAAAGAAAATTTCAAAGATATCGTGACAAAAATATCGCCGGTCGGCGGTCTATGCGGTTTTTATGCCGAACGCGGCGGCATTCTCATAGGCTTTGAGGGCGAATAATAAAAAAATGGGGATGGCTCATTTATGGAAATAACTTCCAAAATAAGTCGCCCGTGTACTTTTTTAATATTTATTCTGTAGGGGGGTGCAAGCAGTTCGTATGCGAACTGCGCACTCCCGCTTTTAGTATATTTATACATTTTGAAGCGGACGACACAATGGTCGCCCCTACAAATGTAATATATATTTTACTTAAGTGAGCCACCCCATGCACAGCATTTTAAAAGTTACGTTTCACATGATATTTTTCTTTATAAAGCAAAAATGTTTCACATATTATGTTATGGTGCAAAAAGTTAAACAATGTATCTTTTTTGACTTGCTTTTACACCATTTGAAAATAATTTTGGAAGTATAAGAAAATTTTGCGTTTTTATATTTACATTTTACGCATTTTGTTGTATAATACCAAGAGTTAATAAATAAAAAGGAGATAGATCAATGGCAAACAAAATTTTAGTTGAAACATCTGCACGCCACGTTCATCTTACAAGAGAACACGTTGAGATCCTTTTCGGTAAGGGTGCAACACTCACACACAAGAAAGACTTGAGCCAGCCCGGTCAGTTCGCTTGCGAAGAAAGAGTAACTGTTTCAGGCCCCAAGAAGGATATCCCCAACGTAATTATCCTCGGTCCGGAAAGACCTGCATCCCAGGTTGAAATTTCTTTCACAGACGCTCGTACACTCGGCGTTACAGCTCCCGTTAAGGAAAGCGGCGATGTTGCAGGTACACCCGGTGTTAAGCTTGTCGGTCCCTGCGGCGAAGTTGAACTTAACGAAGGTGTTATGATCGCAAAGCGCCACATCCATATGACACCCGAAGATGCTGCAGCTCTCGGCGTTGAGGACAAGCAGATCGTAAGCGTTAAGGTTGATTCCGAGCGTACAACGATCTTCGGTGACACAGTTGTTCGTGTAAGCCCCAAGTTCTCTCTTGCAATGCACATCGACACAGATGAATCAAATGCTGCATGCGCTTTCGGCACATGCTACGGTGAGATCGTAAAATAATCATCTTAAAAGGAGATATATAAAATGGCTGAATTACAGTATTCAAATGAAGTACAGCATATGTGTAAGGTCGCTAAGGGCCCCCACCACGGTCCTGCTCCCATTCCCGAAGA
>JAZNEN010000170.1:0-3655 GCA_045588615.1 Eubacteriales bacterium | reverse complement strand
AATCCGTAGCTTATCGAAGGATATGCAACATCCGTGCCTGAGCAAAATGCCATAAAGAAGAACTGTAATATTTCGTCAGAACCGTTTGAAGTAAATACATTTCCGTAATTTACGCCGTAACGCTCCGCAAGTCTTTGCTTTAACAGTTTTGATTCCGGATCACTGTACAAATTAAGCTTTTCCGCTTCAATCCCTGCCGCCGCAATTGTTTTAGGTGACGGAGGATACGGGGATTCGTTTGTATTAAGCTTTATATACTTCATTCCCTGAGGCTGTTCACCGGGGGTATAAGCTTCAAGATTTGAAAACTTTTCACATAAGAAGCGTGACATTTATTTCGCCATCCTTTTTGTAACCGCTCGCGCATGTGCGGAAAGTCCTTCCTTTTCGGCAAAGTATGCAATTCCCTCGCCATCCGCTTTAAGCGCATCGTCAGAATAGTATATAAACTGCGTTGTTTTAACAAAATCGTCAACCGACAAGGGGGAAGAAAATCTCGCTGTACCGCTTGTGGGAAGTGTGTGGTTCGTACCTGCATAGTAGTCACCCACCGATTCGGGTGTGTTTCTGCCCAAGAATACAGAGCCCGCATTTTTAACGAGTGAAAGGATATCAAAGGGCTTGTCAACACACAACTCAAGATGTTCGGGGGCAATAAGATTTGATATTTCAACTGCCTTTTCAATGCTGTCGGTTATAATTATCCTTCCGTGGTCATCAATTGATGTACGTGCAATTTCCTGTCTCGGCAGCTCTGCTATCTGCTTTTCAAGCTCAGCACTTACCGCATTTGCAAGCTCCTCGCTGTTTGTTATCAGTATGCTTGCGGCAAGCTTATCATGCTCTGCCTGCGAAAGCATATCCGCCGCAACAAGCTCGGGATCGGATTTTTCATCCGCAACAACAAGAATTTCCGACGGTCCTGCTATCATATCGATATCAACGATGCCTCTGACCTTTGATTTTGCAGTAGCAACGAATATGTTGCCGGGACCGACTATCTTATCAACAGCAGGCACGCTTTCAGTACCGTATGCCATAGCCGCAACAGCCTGCGCACCACCCATTTTAAATATTCTGTCAACACCCGCAACACTTGCCGCGGCAAGTATTTCGGCAGGTATCTTTCCGTCCTTTTTCGGGGGAGTTGCCATAACTATCTCACCTACCCCCGCAAGCTTTGCGGGAATACAGTTCATAAGCACGGTTGACGGATAGCTTGCTGTGCCTCCGGGAACGTAAAGTCCCACACGCGCAAGCGGTATAACACGCTGACCGAGGACAACACCGGGACGGTCATTCGTTACAAAATCGCCTCTGACCTGACGGCTGTGGAAGTTTTTGATGTTTTCTGCCGCCTGCTTCAATATCTTTACAAATTTTTCATCAACCGTCGCAAGTGCTTCAAGCATTTCGGCATCGCCAACCTCTATACATTCAAGGTCAGCTCCGTCAAATTTCTTTGTATACTGCAAAAGTGCCTTGTCGCCGTTCGCCTTGACGTTTGCAAGCACTTCTTCAACTGCACCGTCAACATTGGCGGGAGTTTCAACTCTGCAAAGTATTTCTTCCTTTGTTATGTTTGCGGAATTTAATATCTTAATCATTTTTCAATTCCCTTAATTTTTCAAGTATTGCTTCTATTTTTTCGTTTTTAAATTTATAGCTTGCCTTGTTTGCAATAAATCTTGCAGAGATATTAACGATATCTTCATAAGGCTTAAGTCCGTTTTCGTAAAGCGTTTTTCCGGTTTCAACTATATCGACGATAACATCCGAAAGGTTGAGTATGGGCGCAAGCTCGATTGAACCGTTAAGCTTTATTATCTCGATCTCACGGCTCTTTGAAGCATAATAAGTTCTTGCAATATTCGGGAACTTTGTTGCAACGCGGAGCGTTCTTCCTCGGTCATCGTAAAAATCGTTTTTAGCGGCAACGCACATACGGCATTTGCCCATACCCATATCGAAAAGCTCGTAAATATCAGGCTCATATTCAAGCAGAATATCATGTCCGACAACACCGATATCAGCCGCACCGTGCTCAACGTAAACGGAAACGTCTGTGGGCTTTACCCAGAAATATTTTATCTGAAGCTCTTCATTTTCAAATATGAGCTTTCTGTTATTTTTATCTTTTATGCCCTCACAGCCGTAGCCGAGGGATTCAAATATATCGTAAACGCCTTCACCGAGTCTGCCTTTGGGAAGTGCTATATTAAGTGTGTTATTCACAGGGAAACATCCTCCGCTTTCAAAATTTCGCCGTATCTTACCTTGCCGTCAGTCTTCTGTACTCTTACGGATTTACCTGTAAGGCGAAGCTCACTTGCCTTTTTGAAGACGTCTTCAGCACGGTCAGCCTCTGTATAAGTGAGCAAAATATCTGCATCAAATCTGATATCGTCCTTGATATACTTTTCAATCTCTCCGAGGTAAACGGCAAAGCCTATAGCTTCGGCTTTTTTGTCAAGCTTTTCCATAAGCTTATCGTATCTTCCGCCAGAAAGCACAACTTTAGGAACGTTATTGATGTACCCCTTGAAGATTATGCCATTATAATATCCGTCATCGTTTACATTTGAAAAGTCAAGTACGATACGGCCGTCACCGATTATCTTGTATATTTCCTTAAGCTCGGTAAGTGCCTTTGTCATTTTCTCGTTTACCGCATATTCACTCGCCTTTTCAAGTGTTGCCTCAAAATCACCGTTGAGCGATGCAATACCCTTTATAAGCTTTGCCGAGGCGCCGGGAAGAGAAAATTCATCGCACGCTCTTTGTAATTCGTGCGGTGCTTTTTTATTTATCGCCTCAATTACTGCACTCTTTGCGTTTTTGCTTAAGTTAAGCACATCAAAAAGACCTGAGACAAAGCCCATATGCGAAATTTCGATTATATAATTTTCATCAATACACTCAAGGCTTCCCATTGCAAGAGAGAGCACCTCGCACATACCGTATATGTCGCAGTTTCCGATAAGCTCAAGACCTATTTGTGTTATTTCAGTATATTCCTTTGTTTCACGGGAAAGGCGGTATACATTTTCATTGTAGTATACCTTTGTCTGCTCACCCTCCTCATAGTTCTTTGCAATCGACAAAGTCACATCGGGCTTGAGCGCCAAAAGCTTGCCGCCGATATCGGAGAATGTTATTATCCGATCAGAGTTCAAAAAGCTTTTGTTTTCGGAATAAAGCGAATATTCCTCAAATTTCCTCATTTTATATTTTTCATATCCCGCGCCCTCGTAAAGAGAGGAAAGGTCATACAGTGCCTTTTCCGCCTTGCGGAGCGTTCTTTTATAAGAAATTTCCATATTTTCAATACCTTTCAATATAATACACCATACGATATCACACTTTTTCACTTTAATCAAGTAAAGCGGTGAAGTGTTTACAATTATTTAACTTTTCTATCATCTGCGCTTTTTATATCGTGATACTGCCGCAATAACTGTAATAATTATGAGCACACCGAATATTGTAAAGCATATTATTTCACTTGTTATTCTCTGTTTTCTCTCTTCTTTATCTTCATCATACGGAAACTGTGTAACATATTCTTTTGTTTCTTCCGCCTGAGTTACGGTCATTTCCGTTTCGGGAACAAGCGATTCGAATTCATATCGTAGCCATGTCGTTCTGTGAGCCA
>JAZNEN010000169.1:0-8715 GCA_045588615.1 Eubacteriales bacterium | reverse complement strand
CAACAAATTCGTCTGTAAGGTCGCCTGTGGCTTCTCCAAAAATTACGGATGATGAGTCATCGATATAGTATCCCTCAAGACCGTAGATAACCTTAAACGGCTCCTCGCCCTCTGCTTTTGATTTGTTGAGTCTTTCTGCCGCAATCATTGCTTCGGGAAAGCCCTGAACATTTCCGTGATCAGTAATGGCAACTGCCTTATGTCCCCATGCTGCTGCTGTTTTAACAGCTTCATCCGGCGGAATTGTTGCATCGAGTGAAGACATCTGCGTGTGCAGATGAAGCTCGACACGTTTTTCATTCGCTGTATCGCATCTTCCTTTTTTCTTCACTTTAACTATATTTTTGGGTGATACAGCAAGTTCACCGTCAAATTTATCAATTTTTACAGCTCCCGAAATTGCAACAGATGTACCGTTTTTCACAAAGCATATGGGACTGTCCTTTTCCTCTGACGGGAGTACAAGCTTGCATGTTACAGATGAATCGCCGTCAGTAATATAGAAAGAAATGATTATTTTTGTTTTATTTCTCGTTTCCCTCTGATCCATTCCGAAAATTTCGCCAAAAACACAGATACTTTTATATTCACCTTTTACTGTGCGAAGCGGTACAGGGTCGGCAGGTGTAAATGCTTCGCCGTATATCGCCTCGGCGGATGATATATCAAAGTGCATTTTGCCAACAGAGAAAATATCTCCGTTTTGCTCACAAAGAGGCTCATCATCATAAAGAGTGGTTCTCTTGTTCTTATATGCATCGAGAAGCTCGTCCTTGTTTTTCAGCATCGGACCGGATTGCGAATTCTGTGAATTCTGTGCATTTTCAGCTTCAAATATAGCTTTTTTGGCGATTTCTCTTTGTTCGTTAAGCCATTTTCTTTGATGCTGCTCATACATTGATACAGCATCATCAGAATATGTATCACGCTGTATCGTTATACTGTAACGGAGAGAAAATTGCTCAAAAATTATATCACTTATAATGTCAGGCGCCTCACTCAAATAGATAAGATCTATGCCGCCGTTTGTAGTTGATATCTTTACGTTAATTTCTTTTTCTGTCATCTCGACAGTATATTCGTTGAAAAATCCTCTCGTTATAGCTCCTCGCAAGCTTGCCTCAAAAAATATACTGTCCATAACCTTTTGTGAAAACCATTCGCTTTTATACTGAGGTTTGATCTTCACAAAGTTTACCTGATATGCATTTTTAATGTCCTCGCAAAGCGAAAAAAGGTGTCTTGCGGAAACAAATTCACCCATTTCGGCAGTTACTTCGATGTATCTGCTTTCTCTGTCAACTCTTGTTCTCACAGAAAAAGAGGACGACAAAATACGCCGCTGAAAATCATCCTTCGGCGTATATTTTGAAAATACATTTTGCAAAGTTTTTGCGTTACTCATATTTTGTTTATCTCGTCACATAACACATCAAGTATTATGTCCTCTTTATATTTGTTAACTATTGTTCCTTTTTTGAAAAGTATCGCATCCCCCGCACCGCCTGCGATGCCTATATCGGCTTCTTTTGCTTCGCCGGGACCGTTAACAGCACATCCCATTATTGCAACATTTATATTGCGTGACGGTGTAAGGTAAGGTATACGGTTTTCAAACTCTTCACAAAGGGATATGAGATCTATTTTTGTTCTTCCGCAAGTCGGGCACGAAATAAGATTTATCTTTTTTTCAAAAAGCCCGAGACTGAACAATATCTCACGTGCCGCACGTATTTCTTCCACGGGATCTGCAGTTAATGAAACTCGTATAGTGTCACCTATTCCCGAAGACAAAAGCGCACCTATACCAACAGAATTTTTTACTATTCCGGAATATCTCGTTCCTGCTTCCGTGACACCAAGATGTATCGGATAATCGCATTTTTCAGCAATTATCTTTACGGCATCTATCATTTTAAGAGTGTCTGAGGACTTGACAGAAATTACAATATCGTCAAAATCGTATTTCTCAAGAAGCTCCACGTGAAACATCGCAGACTCCGCAAGTGCTTCAGGCGTAGGAGATCCGTATTTTGCAAGTATCTCCTTTTCCAAGGAACCGCCGTTAACACCTATTCTTATCGGAATATTAGATGCTTTTGCCGCTGCTGCAACTTCCTTAACACGGCTTTCTTCCCCGATATTACCTGGATTTATACGTATCTTATCAATACCGCATGCAATACATTCAAGCGCAATTCTGTAATCGAAATGAATATCGGCAACAAGCGGAAGGGATGGAAAAGCACATTTGAGCTTGTATATATTCCTTGCCTCTTCCTTATCGGGTGCGGCAATTCTTAAAATATCACAGCCGATATCAACAAGGCGTTTTGTCTGCTCATAAAGTGCATTATAGTTGCCTGCAGGTGTATTTGTCATTGACTGTACGGCAATTCTTTCATTGCCGCCTATTGCAATATTGCCTATTTTAATTGTTTTTGTTTTTCTTCTCATTTTATAAACGAAATAATATCCTTAAACGTTATCAATATCATAAACATCATAAGTATGACGATGCCTGCGAAATGAACATACCCCTCATATTTAGCAGGCACGGGCTTTCTTCTTATCATCTCTATGATGATAAAGACAAGTCTTCCACCGTCAAGTGCCGGCAGTGGCAAAAGATTGAAAATACCGAGATTCATACTTATAAATATGCACATATACACGAGATCCGGTAAGCCGTTTTTGGCAGTTTCCGCAACTGCGGATGTTGCACCCACGGGTCCCGAAAGCTGTGCCATTCCGTATTTCCCCGTAAGAAGTCCCGTTAAAGAATCCCAGATTATTTCAATTGTATTAAAAGCTGAGGAAAGACCGTATGAAACCACATTGAAAAAGTTTTTTTCAAGCGGTGCAACACTGAAAAATATTTCACCGTATAAAAGTCCATCCTGCTCACTCGTCGGAAAAACAACGTCATTTAAAATAAGCGTTTCACCGTTTCGCTCTATTTTTATATCGACGGGCTCAGTACACTTGTCAAACACGGTATATAAAAGATCTTGTGTATAACGCACACCCTCCCCATCTATTTCCTTGATAGTATCACCGATTATAAGTCCTGATGAGTTGGCGAAATCTTTGTATTTTTCATTGAACTTTGATACAGTTGTACCGCCTATATTGAATGCTACTGCAACAAGTAAAATCATAAGGACGACACCCGTTATGATATTCGTAAGCGCGCCGGCGGAAACAATTATAAATCTCTGCCAGGCAGGCTTTTTATTAAGTGCATTTTCATCGTCCGACTCTTCATCCTCGCCTACCATACTGACATATCCGCCGATGGGAAAAAGGCGAAGTGAATATAAAATATTTGTCTTCTTACTTGTATAACCGACGAGCTTCGGTCCCATTCCTATTGCAAATTCATTGATGGAAACCTTGAAAATTCGTGCAGTTATATAGTGGCCGAACTCATGAATGAATATAAGCACTCCGAAAACAAGTACAGCCAATAAGATATAAAGTAAATTTGATAAAATGTTTATAGTAATTACCAAGCCTTTCTGTTGTAAATATCAGTTGTCAAGCGTCTTACATCCGAATCGCACAAAAGTATATCGTCAAGTGTTGGATTTTCTATATTTTTATAGTTTTTAACTACCGATTCGGTAAGTCTGAATATATCTGTAAACCCGATCTTTTCCTCGAGGAAAAGCCCTGCAGCTATCTCATTTGCGGCATTGTATGCGCACGGAATTATACCGCCCATGCGGGCTGAATATTTTGCAAGCGGAAGCATCGGAAAAACATCCTCATCGGGCTTTGCAAATGTAAGCGTTGAAAGAGTTTCAAAATCAATGCCTTTAACGACACCGTCAATTCTGTTCGGATATGTTAATGCGTATTTTGCGGGATATCTCATATCAGGGACACCGAGCTGGGCAATAACACTGTTATCTTTATATTCCACCATTGAGTGAATTATGCTCTGTCTGTGAACTATAACGTCAACTTCATCAAATTCGACATCGAATAACTTCATAGCTTCAATTATTTCAAGTCCTTTGTTGGCAAGAGTTGCCGAATCGACCGTTATCTTTCTTCCCATATTCCATGTGGGATGTGCCAAAGCATCTGCAAGAGTTACGTTTTCAAGCTGTTCTTCAGTATATCCGAAAAAAGGACCGCCCGATGCTGTGAGTATTATCCTTTTGACTTCCTTTTTTTCACCGTTATTAAGACATTGGTGAATTGCACAGTGCTCACTGTCAACGGGCAATATACGGGCACCTGTTCTTTTTGCCGTTTCATTTACGATATCGCCTGCGCAAACCATACTCTCCTTGTTTGCAAGGGCAAGCGTCTTCCCTGCTTTCAGCGCTGAAAGTGTTGGAAGTAAACCGTTTTTGCCCGATATCGAATTAAAAACAATATCGCAACTTGTGTCAGCTGCGATATTACAAACACTTTCATACCCTGAAATTATTTTACAGTTCGTATCGGAAACGGATATTTTCAATAACTTTGCTGCATTTTCATCGGCAACAGCGCATACTTCCGGCAAAAATTGACGTATTTGTTTTTCAAGCAACGCAATATTTCCAAATGCCGCCAAAGCCTTGACTCTGACACCGAAATGTTTTGCAACATCGGCTGTCTGTGTGCCGACGGAGCCTGTTGAACCCAGTATTGCAATGCTCTTTTCACTTATTTTCATATTACACTCATCACTCCGCAAACTATACTCAAAAACAGCGATACTGCGATGATACTGTCAAATCTGTCAAGAATACCGCCGTGCCCAGGTAACAGCTTGCCAAAATCCTTTATGCCGAATTTTCTTTTAACGAGGGACATAAGAAGGTCGCCTATCTGTGATATAACAGATGCAAACGGTGCCATGGCGATCAGAAATATGTACTGTGTTGTTACAAGATCCAAAAACAGTACGCTGTATATCAGAAAACACACAGCATTTCCCACTATTCCTCCGATGGCTCCCTCAACCGTCTTTTTCGGTGATACATCGGGTATAAGCTTATGCTTTCCAAAAAGCATTCCGCTGAAATACGCAAATATATCCGTCGACCAAGCGGAGACAAATATAAGCGGATAGAATACAGCACCGTCTGTCATATCTCTTATAAGAATGATAGCGGAAAATCCGCATACGATATATACGCACATCAGTGCTGAAAACGATGCTTTTATTATGTCATTTTTACCTTTTGAAAATACCGACAAGGCAAACGATATAAAAACATAGATCAAAACTGTACATACGCACAGCTTAACGCCGTCAACAGTAATACCGAAAAGCTTTTCTGTCCTGAAGATAAAAGGAATCAAAACAGACATTATAAAGGCAGGTACGGTAACATACTTATTTTTCAGCTCATCCGTGCATTTGAAAAACTCATAAACACCAATTACCGAAAGTGCGGCAATAAAAATATTGAATAACACCGTGTCGGAATATATCAGTATCGGTAAAATAAGCACCAAACCGACAAGTGCAGTAATTATTCTTGTACGCAAAAAGAAACACTCCCGATCAAACTCCGCCGAAACGGCGGTTTCTGTTTTTGAATGCATTTACAGCCTCATCAACATCCTTAGGAGAAAAATCAGGCCATAAAACATCCGTAAAATATAATTCAGAATAGGCACTTTGCCACATCAGAAAATTAGAAATTCTGTATTCCCCGCCCGTTCTTACAATAAGGTCGGGCATTGGAGAATCCTTTGTATAGAGTCTTTTTGTAATATCATCCTCTGTGATATTTGTAACTCCGTCTTTTATACATTCATTTACCGCATTTACTATCTCGTCACGGCCACCGTAATTTATTCCGATGTTAAGAATATATTTGTTATTCTTTGAATCGTTTTCGGTCTTTTCCATAAGCTCACGAAGCTCTTTTGGGAAAACTGATTTATCGCCGAGAAAAATGATCCGTATATTCTTTTCCATCATTTTCTTCATCGCAAAGTCAAGATACTGTTTAAATAAAGACATGATAGACTTGACTTCATTTTCCGGCCTTTTCCAGTTCTCGGTAGAAAATGCATAAACGGTAACGGCTTCAAGTTCAATTTCACGGCAGTACTCCACTATCTTTCTGAAAGTTTCTGCACCGACCTTATGACCGTATTCACGCGGCATCAGGCGCTTTTTTGCCCATCTGCCGTTACCATCCATGATAAATGCGATATGCTTGAGCTGTTTTGAATTGTCAGCCATCAGATCTCCATTATTTCTTTGGATTTTGCATTTGTGATAGCATCAATTTCCTTAATGTACTTATCAGTAAGATCCTGGATCGCCTTGTCGGACTGCTTAAGCTCATCCTCTGTCATTTCGTTGTTCTTCTTCATCGCTTTGCTTGCGTCGTTTGCATCACGGCGGATATTACGGATAGCAACCTTTGCATCCTCACCCATCTTTGATACCTGCTTTGTAAGCGTTTTTCTTGTTTCTTCTGTAAGTGCGGGGAAAACAAGACGGATGCATTTACCGTCATTCTGGGGGTTGATGCCTATATCAGCAATCTGAATTGCCTTTTCAATGCTCTTGAGTGTTGAAGCATCCCAGGGAGAAATAGTGATCGTTCTTGCATCAATACACTTTACTTCCGCCATGGACTGAATCTGTGTGGGAGAGCCGTAGTAATCAACCGTTACTTTATCGAGAACTGCGGGAGTTGCTCTGCCTGCTCTTACCGTCGTAAGCTCATAGTTATATGAAGCTATTGATTTTTTCATTTTTTCTTCGTATTCTTTTACTTCAAGTTTCATTTTAATTCTCCTAATCAGTTATTTATTATTGTTCCTATGGCTTCACCACAGGCAGCTTTTATAATGTTTTCGGGATCATCAAGCGCAAAAAGCAATATGGGAAGATTATTTTCCATCGCAAGACAAGATGAAGCGGGATCAGTTGCTTTAAGATTCTTTTCAAGAACTTCCGCAAAGGTAAGTTTATCATATTTAGTCGCAGTTTTATCAATTCTTGGATCGGCTGTATATATACCGTCGATATTTTTAGCCAAAAATGCAATATCGGCTTTTATTTCAAGCGCACGCAAAATTGCTCCTGTATCGGTCGTAAAGAAAGGATTTCCCGTTCCTCCGCCGAGAATAACGGCAGAACCGCTTTCCAGAGCCGCAATTGCATCACGTGAAGCAAAAAGCTTTGCGACTTTATTCATTTCGACAGCTGACATAACAACAGCAGGTACACCTTCTTTTTTGAGAGACTGTTCAAATGCAATACAGTTGATCATTGTCGCCAGCATTCCCATGTCATCAGCCCTTGCCCTGTCGAGTGCAACGCCGTTTTTAGCACCTCGCCAAATATTTCCGCCGCCGATAAGAACAGCGACCTGAACACCGGAATCAACGAGCTTTTTTATAACAGTGCTGATGTCAGACAGAACATCAAAATTGAGTATTTCTCCGTTGTCAGCACCGTTGCCGAGTGCCTCTCCCGACAGCTTGATAAGTATTCTTTTATAAACAGGTTTCATAACAGACACTTTTTCCCCTATAATTTTATTCTTTATTGTACCTTAAACATTTTAACCTGTATTGATAAAATTGTAAACAGACTAAAAATGAGCAAGAGAAAACACGGCATACACACAATGTATATGCCGTGTTGATTTCATAAAATTAACCCTTAACGAGCTTTTCGATCTCAGCTGCGAAGTCATCTTCACGCTTTGCGATACCTTCGCCCTTTTCGTACTTAACGAAAGAAGCAACGGAAAGGTCAGCGCCGATTTCCTTAGCAACGGATTCAACATACTTACCTACTGTGAAGGAATCATCCTTAACGTAAGCCTGGAACAGCAAGCAGTTGTTGTCATAGAACTTGCCGAGCTTACCGGCAGCCATCTTGTCAAGAATTGCTTCGGGCTTGGAAGCGTGCTTGGGATCGTTCTTGATCTGTGTCAAGATGATCTCCTTTTCGTTTTCGATAACGGATTCGGGAACATCTTCCTTACCGAGGTATGAAGGAGACATAGCGGCGATCTGAAGTGCTACGTTCTTTGCACATTCAGCTACAGCATCTGTCTTTGCAACATCGTCAGCGCAGTCCATCTTAACGATAACACCTGTAGCACCCTTACCGTGGATGTATGTTGTAACATTACCTTCAACAACAACGAAGCGGCGGATGTTCATATTTTCGCCGATAGTGAAGATCTTATCCTTAAGGGATGCTTCAACTGTAAATTCGGAACCAACCATAGGAAGAGCAAGAAGTTCTTCAATAGTTGCGGGCTTGTTTGCAAGAATTGTCTTTTCTATATCCTTAACAAATGCTACGAATGTTTCGTTCTTTGCAACGAAGTCTGTTTCAGCGTTAACTTCGATCATAACAGCAGTTTTGCCGTCTTCGCTTACCATGATATCAACGATACCTTCAGCAGCAACACGGTCTGCCTTCTTTGCAGCAACAGCAAGTCCCTTTTCGCGGAGATACTTGATAGCACCTTCAACGTCACCGTCAGCGGCGTCAAGTGCCTTTTTACATTCCATCATACCGCAGTTTGTCTTTGCTCTGAGGTCTGCAACGTCTTTAGCTGTAAATTTAGCCATTATATTATCCTCCGAATTATTCGTTTGTTTCTTCTACTGCTTCAGCAGCTTCTTCAGCGGGTGCTTCAGCTTCAAATGCTTCGCCCTGCTTACCTTCGATAACAGCATCAGCAAGAGCTGCGGAGATAAGCTTGATAGCGCGGATAGCGT
>JAZNEN010000168.1:0-2879 GCA_045588615.1 Eubacteriales bacterium | reverse complement strand
TAATGTTTATCTTATTGTTTTCTGTGCCGAGCATATATTTTTTAGCTCTTATAACGTCTTTACCGTTTATGACACCGTCACCGTTAACGTCATTTTCAACAACGATATATGCAGTTCCTATGCCGTTTGTAAGCGTACTTCCCGTATAGCCCTCGCCGACAAGTCTGACATCGCTTCCGAATGCCGAAAGTATGTCGCTTGTCTTTGTGCCGAGCGGAACTTTTATAACCGAATCGTTTCCGTAGCTTTCAAGCGTGATGCCGGATCTTGGCGCAGTATCAAGCTTTTCGGCTGTCTTTTTAACTGAAAAATCAACGTATGACGGGAAGTGGTCCGACATTGTTGCTGTTGTTAAGTTCATCGGGGGTCTGAAACGGACAACGTTTGTTTTTTCGGATACGAAGAACAAATCAAGCGCCATTGTCAAAGAACCCGATGCGGGAGTTGATGCACCCTCCACATGAGAGGTTCTCTGTAAAAACAGACCTCTTTCGGAAGAAAATCTTGCTTCGCGAAGCACGCCGTCGGTGAAGAAGTTGGGGTATCCGACGTCAGTCGTGTAAGTATTATAGTCACCCATATTCAAAACCGCACAGTCGTGTTTTGCAATAATGCGCTTTGAAAGATCGACGATCTCCTGCGCATTTATCGCACGGACGGGGTCAGCTTGCGTTCTGTCGCTGAGGTGGAAGAAGTGTGTTGTGGATGCCGCAAATTTTTCACCCGTTGTTTTGTCCTGCAAAACTGCCCAAGTTACGTTGTGACCGGGATAGTTGCTTTCGCCTGAAAGCCTGAACCAGCCCTTATCAAGACAGTTGAAGCGTGATGTTTTGTATGCAAGAGGGGTGTAGTTCTGCGCACCGCTTGACATATCGTTTCCGAGCACCGTGTAACCGAGCTGCTGAAGCTTCGGTGTAAGGTTTGACGTGAACGTAGCGCAGTATTCCTGGAAGCCTATAACATCGGGAGAATAGTATTTGAATGCGTTTACGAAATCCGCTATTCTGTCGAGGTTGGGATAAAGCTCGTATCTTTCGACATTACACGTCATTATACGGTAGTCTGCGCCTTCTGTGAGTGAAAGCGTGTTTTTACTGTAATCAAATGCTGTTGCCGTGCTTGTGCATAATGTCAGAGGATCAAATTCACCGCTCGATGCCTTGAGTGCTTTTACCATTGTCTGCGAAGCGTATTCCGCCGCAAGTGCGTTGCCCGCAACGATAAATATGTTGCCGAAGCGTCCGAATATCGCATACTGATTTGCTCCGACCGAAAGGGAAGACGGCATAAATGCTTTTGCCGCAGTCGGACTGCAGATAACGATCTGTCTGTATGATGCGTGCTTTTCAAACGGTGTAAGCGTTACGGATGTACCCGTGTAATATGTAAGGTCGTCTGCAAACAGCTTTGCCGCTTCATAATAACCCGTAAAGTCCTTCGTTTCCTCTGTATCGGAGAAGTACGATATGCGTATTGAATCTGCGTATGAAGAATACAGCTTTATCGTCTTTTCGGGGTATCTTTGAAGTATATTTTTGCCTGCGGAGATCTGTCCGTTTGCATTCTTGCCCATGGGAACGATGCCGATAATGTCACCTTCCGAAATCGGGAAAGAATCAAAAGTTACCGTGAATTTGCCGTTACTGTCGACACTGCTTGTAAAGCCTGTCTTATTCATATTTTTTGCGCTGCCGTCAGCATCTGTTGTATAAACGGTAAAGCCGACCTCAGCGAAAGCTGTGTTCTTTGCATATCCCGTTATCGTTACTGTATCGGAATCAACCGCCGTTACGGTGTCGGGGGTTATATTGACGTGCTGACCTGAAATGCGCTTGCCGGGTGTAGGTGTTGAGTTCAGTGTTCCACCGTCGATATAAGGCGTATAGTTGACCGATGTATCAGATGAATTGAGGTAGTTGTGAATTTTGGGAAGTCCGTTGCCGTCAAGAATTCCCGTTACCATCGTTTTGTGTATGACTGACAAGGGATAGTTGCTTCTTTGTTCTTGTACTATCGTGGGTAAGTATTCGGAAAGAGCACGGCGGAACGATTCCTCGTCAATGAAATCGTAGTAGTTATAAACGTAACCCGTCTGCGCCGATGTTCCCGTGAAATACATTGCAAAGCTGTCGGAAAGGTCGAGAAGCATATTTGTATCAGCCGACGTCAAGGGAAGTGTAAGCTCGCTCAAGGGTGAGCCGTTTGATGCTCTCTTTGCCGAATTTTCGGCATTGACAAGCGAAATGGTGCAAGCCACATACTTGTCAGGCAAAAATCCGTTTCCGCACTTTGAGTTTATCGCAGTTGAGGGGAAAAGGTCTGTCGTGCCGATGAACTGTGTAATACGGGCAACCTTAACACCCGCCATATCGTTGCCGAGCTTTGTCCAATATGAATTGAAATCGGCTACGGTCTTTAATCTTGCTTTATATGAAACTATCCACAAAAGCGCCGTTTCATTGGGCTTGAGCACGATGCCCGTATCTTTGATGTTGAGCGATGCAATATTGCTCGGTACGAGTGTATCGCTTGTACCCATCAGTCTTTGAATGACGTTTCTTTGCGATACACCTGTGTTTGCGCAGGCATTTCTGACTATCGTATATCCGTCGAGCGCAACATCGTTTTTCGACGTGTTGACGATTTCGATATACTCATAAGATGAGTCTGTCGGAGCATTTGCAATTTCACTTACCGCAAGTGCGCCGGGACGTCCGCTTGTGTATTCATTCTGGCAGTATTCCGCAAGGGAAACAAGCTCATCGTTAAAGCTCTTCATATTGTTTGATATTCTTGATTTTATACCTGCACCTGTGAGATTTGAGGCTTTTGCGTCTGCCCACGTCGTTGATGTGCCGTCAACTGTTACAACGGGTGTT
>JAZNEN010000167.1:0-6606 GCA_045588615.1 Eubacteriales bacterium | reverse complement strand
TCTTCCTAAGACCGCTTGGCCTCCGACTTGGTATCGTTATTAACGCACAGATAGAAGGCGTTACAGAGGCTGATTCCGGTTCAAAGGTTATTGCTGACGTTGCTTCTGCTCCCGATATTTACTGCTTTGCGCAGGACCAGCTCGCACGTCTTGTTCAGGCTTCTGCTTTGGCAAAGCTCGGTAAGGGTGCCGCTGATACAATTACTGCAAACAATGATGCCGGCTCAGTAGCGGCTGCTACGGTTGCAGGTACACTTTACGCGTATCCTTTGACAAGCGACAACGGCTACTATATGTACTATGACAAGAGCATCATCACAGAAGAAGATGCTGAAAGCCTTGAAAAGCTCATCGCAGCTTGCGAAGCGAACAATGTTAAGTTCCGTTTTGCACTTGAAAATGCTTGGTACACAGCTTCGTTCTTCTTCGCAACAGGCTGTCACTCCAACTGGACAACTAACGAAAAGGGTGAATTCGTTTCCGTTGATGACACATTCTCATCCGATAAGGGTCTTATCGCTATGAAGGGTATGCAGAAGCTTGCTAAGTCACCTGCATACGATGGCAATTCTGATATCTTTACAGATGCAGGCGTAATCGTTACAGGTACTTGGAATGCTGAAGCGGCAGTAGCTCACTTCGGTGAAAACCTTGCAGCTACAGACCTTCCTTCCTTTGAAGTAGACGGTACTTCCTACCACCTCGGTTCCTACACAGGTAACAAGCTTATGGGTGTTAAGCCCCAGGACGATGCTAAGAGAGGCGCCGTTCTTTCACAGCTTGCACAGTTCCTTACAAACAAGGACTGCCAGCTCGAAAGATTCAACGCTTACCAGTGGGGTCCTTCCAACAAGGAAGCTCAGGCATCTGAAGCAGTTCAGCAGAACGTTTCTCTTGCAGCTCTTGCTAAGCAGGGTGAACACGGCATTCCCCAGGGTCAGATCGCTGGTGTGTTCTGGGATACAGCTAAGCTTCTCGGCGCAGTTGCTAAGTCCGCAGAAGATGATGCAGGTCTCCAGAAGGGTCTTGACGATTATGCAGCAGCAGTTCAGAAGTTCATCGCGCTCACACCTGAGCAGAGAACATCCTATACAGTAATCGGTGCTGTTAACGGCACAAACTGGGATACTGACTTTGAAATGAAGGAAGATCCCGCAGGCACTTGGACATCCAAGGAAGCGCTTGCTATCGAGGCAGGCGGTGAGTTCAAGGTTCGTCTCGGTATGGACTGGAAGACTGCATACGGTGACAATGCTGCAAATGCAGATACAAGCATTCCGCTTTCCGACAAGCCTAACTTCAAGGTAGAAACTGCAGGCAGTTACTACATCAAGCTTGTAATAAACGAAGATACAACAGCAGAGATCACATTGGTCCCCGCAGAATAATGTAACTGATTTTAAATCTTTGGCAAGGGTTCATCCCTTGCCAAAGACCAAAAAAGGCATTGTTAGCCGGTGTATAAGAACGAACAGTGTCTTTGGCGCCTGCTAACAATGCTTTTTTATTTCTATAAGGAGTATGTAAACCCGCTTTATATTTTTAATATGAAAAGATTAAACGATTTAGATTATTTAAAACTGAATAAGGTTTCAGCTTTTTTCTATAAGCTTAAGCTGTTTTTCTGCTCCATTCCGTCGTTCTTCAAAAAGCTTGGTGTCGCTGTACTTACTCTTTTAAAGAACTGCGGCTTGGCTGTGAAAGATGAATTTGTGGATATTTTCACCACGTTCACTAAAGGTAATTGGGCTGTAAAGCTTTCCTTCTTTATTTTCGGATTTGGAAATATTTATTATGGACAGATACTTCGAGGACTTTTGTTTCTTGTATTCGAGATAGTTTTCTTCGGATATATGTTTGTTCCCAGCGGCGGTATTTATTGGCTTTCAAAGGTAAATTGGTTTGAAAAGGGAGCTACTGTCGGTACCGTTCAGGGTAAATTTGAATATGATATGATATATGACACGGACGTATGGGTGCCGGGAGATGATTCTGTTAAGGTGCTCTTATACGGTCTTTTGACTGTTATATTTATCGTCGCTTTTATTTGCACATGGCGTATGCAAATAAGACAGTGCCGTATATGTATGAATATTACCGCAAAGGGCAAAAAGGTTAAAAGCGGTAAAGATGACCTTAAATCATTACTTGATGATCAGTTCCACAAGACGCTTCTTGCTATTCCTGTCGGCGGTATTATGGCATTCACAGTATTACCTATAATTTATATGGTGCTTATCGCATTTACAAGTTACGATGCGGCGCACGACGGATTTTCCAATCTGTTCTCTTGGATGGGATTTGACCATTTCAATGAGTTGCTTGACTTTAGTGCCGGCGGTCTCGGTGTTGCTTTCGGCGAAATACTTGCATGGACTCTTATGTGGGCGTTCTTTGCTACGTTCACAAACTATTTTCTCGGTATGTTTGTCGCTATTATGATAAACAAAAAGGGAATCAAGATCAAGAAGTTCTGGCGTACCATACTCGTTATGACTATTGCTATTCCGCAGTTTGTTTCTCTCCTTTACGTTGCAAAGCTGTTTGATGCAACCGGAATTATCGGAAAATTGCTTGTTGAGTGGAATTGGCTTCCCGATAGTATGGTGGCGGCAAACCAAATGTCACTTTGGCAGAACCCCGTATCATCAAAAATATTGCTTATCGTTTTGAATATCTGGGTAGGTATCCCTTATATTATGCTTATGGCAACGGGTATCCTTATGAATATCCCGCAGGACCTTTATGAATCGTCACGTATTGACGGTGCAAGCGTATGGCAGCAGTATTCAAAGATAACACTTCCTTATATGATGTTCGTTATGGGTCCGTATCTTTTGACAAGCTTTGTCGGTAACCTTAATAACTTCAACGTAATCTATCTGCTTACACAAAACAACCAGCTTATCAATACAGAGCTTGGAACCCCCGGCGGCGTTTCCGTATGCTACACAGACCTTCTTATAACTTGGCTTTATAAGATGACACTTAACAGCTCTGACAGTAAGTATTATATGGCATCTATCATCGGTATTTTGGTGTTCGTTGTCGTCGCGGTGCTGTCGCTGATAGTTTACAATGTAATTCCGTCAACAAGAAATGAGGAGGATTACAAGTAATGAATAACAAAGATAATAAAACTATTCAAAAAAGAGGGCTTGGCGCAAAGGCAAGCAGGAGACTCGGCAATACAGTAGTCTATATACTTCTCGTTCTTATGACGGTTATCTGGATGTTCCCGTTTTTTGGTATCGTTCTCGAATCATTCAGGGTGGAATATGCAGGTCAGGTCAGCTATATGTGGCCTAAGCAGTTTGGACTTGATAACTATATAAGGCTTTTTAACGAAACAGACTTTTTTATATGGTTCAGAAACACCGGAATAATGGGTGTTGCAACAGCAGTTTTGCAAACATTCTTCATTCTTTCGATGAGTTATGTTTTGTCAAGACTGAGATTTAAGGGAAGAAAAGCCCTTATGAATCTGATGCTTATCCTCGGAATGTTCTCGGGATTTCTCACTATGATCCTTATTTACAAGGTTTTTGCGGATCTCGGTCTTACCATGAATATGGCACCCGTAGGTCTTATTATCGTATATTGTGCAAGCAGCGGTATGGGTTATTACGTATCAAAAGGCTTCTTTGACACGATACCGAAAAGTTTGGATGAAGCGGCAAGAGTGGACGGCGCGACACGCTTCCAGGTCTTTTATAAGGTTATTATGCCTTTGTCAAAGCCGATAGTAATTTATACTATTCTTATGGGCTTTATGGCTCCGTGGGGCGACTTTATGCTTGCAAGCTATCTCATTCACGAAAACAGCGCAGGTATGAGCGTTGCAGTCGGTATGTTTGAGTGGCTTTCAAAAACCAATGTAAATACAAACTATACTATGTTCTGCGCCGCAGGTGTTATAGTTGCTATTCCTGTTACACTTGTCTTCCTTATGCTTCAGAAGTATTATGTTGAAGGCGTTACGGGCGGAGCTGTTAAAGGATAAAGGAGAAATAATATGGCTACGGTTAAATTAACTAATGTAAAGAAAGTATACGGCAAGGATACTGTTGCCGTTGATAATTTCAATTTGGATATTGCGGATAAAGAGTTTATCGTTTTTGTCGGTCCTTCGGGATGCGGTAAATCCACGACACTTCGTATGATAGCAGGCCTTGAGGACATTTCGGGCGGTACTGTTGAGATTGACGGTGTCGTTGTAAATGATCTTCAGCCGCGTGACCGCGACATTGCAATGGTATTCCAGAACTATGCGCTTTATCCCCATCTTACCGTTTTTGAAAATATGGCATTCAGTCTCAGACTTAAAAAAGTTCCGCAGGATGTTGTATATGAAAAGGTAACTGCTGCAGCTGAGATTCTCGGTATTACCGATTACCTTACAAGAAAGCCCAGGGCTCTTTCGGGCGGTCAGCGTCAGCGTGTTGCAATAGGACGTGCGATGGGTCGTGACAGTAAGGTATTTCTTATGGACGAGGCTTTGTCAAACCTTGACGCGAAGCTTCGTAACCAGATGAGAGCGGAAATAATCCTTCTTCGCCAAAAGATCGATACAACATTCATTTACGTTACTCACGACCAGACAGAGGCTATGACCCTCGGTGACCGTATCGTAATTATGAAGGACGGATTCATTCAGCAGGTCGGCACACCTACAGAGGTGTTTGATATGCCTGATAATCTCTTTGTTGCAGAATTTATAGGCGCACCAAAGATGAATACATTTAAAACAGACCTTATTTGCGAAAACGGTAAATATTACGTAACCCCGTACGGTGCAAAGATAGAGGTGAACGGAGCGAAGGCGGAAATGCTGAAGGATAAAGGAATTGGATCAAGGGAGATAATCCTCGGTGTCCGTCCCGAACACTTTGTTGTAGCTGATAAAAATGCTCCTGAAGCTATTCCTTGTGCTATAAGAGTAAATGAGATGATGGGAAGTGAGCTTCACCTCCACGTGGAAGAGGCAAACGGTGACAGACTCATCGTGCGTATTCCCACGATCACACTTACTGATGAACAGCGCAAGTCGCTTGTTTACGGTGCAAATATATACGTTACGTTTGAAAGCAAGGTTATGCACTTCTTCGACCCCGATACAGAAAAAAATCTCCTCGTTTAATTATATACGTATAATAAAAAGATCGGTTCAATTGATCCGATCTTTTTATATTCACTATCCGTATGAGGTTTATCAAAATGGGATCTATCTTTCGGGGGCGCCACGTTTCGCATTTGCGAAACCGGCGATGCGCAAATTCAGATATATAAATACCAATATGTATATCCTGCGCATCCGCTGAATTCACATTTGTGAATTGTGGCGCCCCCGATAAAATCAGCTTAAATGGGTTTGAAAATATCCGAGGAGGGCGGAGCTGATTATATAAGAATATGCAAGTTCACAGAAAATTTAAAAAAAGCACCGCTTTAAGTGAATATAAGTATTGACAAAACTGTATACTTGTGATAATATATGTAAAGCAATTTACTTTACACACGTTGGTGGAAAATGAAAGATTTGAATATAAGCCTTTTGTTGGACTTTTACGGTGACTTGCTTACCCCGTCCTCGCGTGAATATATGACGCTTTATTACAATGAGGATTTTTCCCTTGCGGAAATCGCGGAAAACGCGGGGATAACAAGACAGGGTGTCCGCGACAGCATAAAACGCTCGGAAGAAGCACTTTTGAATTATGAAGAAAAGTTAGGTTTAGCACTTCGTTTTTCAAAGATGCAAAGCGACGTTGAGGAAATACAGAAAATGCTTCACACATTGAAAAGTAAAATACCCGAATACAGTGAAGAAATGGAAAAAATAATACAAAAAGCAAAGATAATTCTTTCTCATCAGGAGTAAACGGAGATTATATATGGCGATGTTTTCTTCGCTGTCCGACAAGCTCGGACGTGCGTTTTCAAAATTTAAAAACAAAGGTAAGCTTACCGAAGATGACATCAAAGAGGGAATGCGGGAAATAAAGCTCGCACTTCTCGAAGCGGATGTAAACTTCAAGGTCGTTAAGGACTTTGTAAAGATAGTAAGTGAGCGTGCTGTCGGTCAGGATGTTCTCGAAAGTCTTGTTCCGTCACAGCAGATAGTAAAAATAGTAAATGAAGAGCTTGTAAAGCTTATGGGCGGACAGGAGGAAAGGGTAAGATTTTCTTCACGTCCTCCAACAGTCATAATGATGGTGGGTCTGCAGGGTGCAGGTAAAACAACACACTGCGGAAAGCTTGCAAGTTATTTCAAAACAAAATTCGAAAAAAGACCGTTGCTCGTTGCTTGCGACGTTTACCGCCCTGCGGCTGTAAAACAGCTTCAGGTCGTCGGTTCACAGGTTGATGTTCCCGTATTTGCAATGGAGGGCTGTACTGATCCTGTTGAAATTGCAAAGGCAGGTATTGCCCATGCAAAAAAATACGGCAACGATATGGTATTTATCGATACAGCGGGCCGTCTTCATATTGATGAGGCGCTGATGAAGGAACTTCAGAATATAAAGGCTGAAACTGAGCCTTCTGAAATTCTTCTTACAATAGATGCTATGCTTGGTCAGGATGCGGTTAACGTTTCCAAAACAT
>JAZNEN010000166.1:0-1726 GCA_045588615.1 Eubacteriales bacterium | reverse complement strand
AGTTTGCTTCATATCAAAATTCCTTTCTCTGTTAATAATTTTTTCAGCTTGTTTTTCATTCTGTTAAGCTTCACGGATACGTTGCCCTCTGTGAGCTTCATCTCTTTGGCAATATCGCCCACCCTCTCACAGAAATAATACCTTTTCACGAATATGACTCTTGAGTTTCTATCCAACGACCTTAAGAAAAAGTTCATGGACTCTGTGAAAAGCTTATCGTCAATTACCTCCTCAAGACTTTGGGCATCGGCTAAAAAATCAGCCATTTCATCAAAATCCGCGTCGATGGTTTGTTTTCGTTTCTTTCTGTTGTTTTCCTTGAGCTTATTCAGCGATATACTGCGAACCGCAAGACAGAGGTAGGAAACCAGATCATCGGGGCGGTTTGGAGGTATGGTATTCCACAGTTTCAAATAAGCATCGTTCACACATTCCGCAACGTCTTCGTCATTTTTGACTATATTGTTTGAGAGACTCTGACACAGCTTACCGTATTTTTTTGATAACTCAACTATGGCTTGTTCCGAGCGCTCATAGAACAGCTCAATTATTTTGTTATCATCCATGCTGCCACCTCCCTTCACCTATATAAACAACATAAACTCCAAAATCTTACACTTTTTTTGAAAAATATATTATTTTTTGTATTTTCTATCAAACATGGGCTGGAAATAACTTGTATAGATATTAACGCATATATAAAAAGCCTCCCTTGTGCAAAGGGAGGTGACATTTTCGTAAGAAAATGACGGAGGGATTGTTGAAAAATTAAACTCTATAAAAAACAATCCCTCAGTCTCGCATTCGCTCGACAGCTCCCTTTACACAAGGGAGCCTTAATGCAACACAAACTCTTCATTATTTCATAGCCGTTTTGTTCAGTTGTTTATATTATTATAACTTTCTTACAGCCCTATGATATTACATGATTTATTTCATCTTAACAAGCTCATATTCAAGAGAGCCGAGCCCGATACGCTCCGCGTGCTCAAGACAGCTCTTCCACTCGGACTCGGGGGTGGAGTTTGTGAAATGGTCACCCATATCCACAAAGCCGTCACGGCTCATATTATCGGAAAGCTGACTGTTGGGCATGGGCTTTGACGCAAGGCAAGCATCCGCGCAGGCTTTATCAAGAGCCAGCGGATCAAATGATGCAAACATTCCGATATTTGGCAAGATCGGCGCGTCGTTTTCGCTGTGGCAATCGCAATTTGGCGACACGTCAACGATCAGGGATACGTGGAAATTGGGTCGCCCGTCAATTACCGCCTTGGTGTACTCCGCCATTCTGTAATTGAGATCCTTGGCGGCGTTATCGTTTTCAAAGCCGATGGCGTCAAAATTGCAAGCGCCGAGGCATCTGCCGCAGCCTACACAATTTTCGGTATCAACCGTCATTTTACGTGATTCTTTATCATACACAAGTCCGCCGTTGGCACATTCCTTTTGGCATCTGCGGCATCCGCGGCACAGATCCTCGTCGATAAACGGCGTTCCGCTGCTGTGTTGCTCTGTCTTACCCGCGCGGGATCCGCACCCCATACCGATATTCTTGATAGCACCGCCAAAGCCCGTCATCTCGTGACCCTTGAAGTGGGTAAGACTGATGAACACGTCCGCATCCATGATGGCGCGTCCGATCTTGGCGGTCTTTACATACTCGCCGTTCCGAACGGGGATCTCCACATCGTCGCTGCCCTTCAGGCCATCGCCGATGAGGATG
>JAZNEN010000165.1:0-3106 GCA_045588615.1 Eubacteriales bacterium | reverse complement strand
TCTTCCCCGATGATATGATAACAGACCAGCCGGAAAGACAGATAGCCGCAGAGATAGTCAGAGAGAAGATCCTCCGCACGCTTGACGATGAGATACCGCACGGTACGGCTGTCGTTATTGAGGAGTTCAAGGAAACAAATTCGATGATACGCATACGCGCTGAGATATTCTGTGAAAAAGCATCGCATAAGGGTATCATTATCGGCAAAAACGGCGCATCTCTCAAGAAAATAGGTACGTATGCAAGAGAAGATATGGAAAGATTCTTCGGTGTGCCCGTGTTTATAGACCTTTGGGTAAAGGTCAAGGAAAATTGGCGTGACAGCGTTGCGGCGGCTAAGAACTTCGGTTTCCGTGAGGAATAATTTGTGATAGCTACATTTTCAGGCGTTGTCATAAGAAGCTGTAACAGCGGCGAAAGCGACAGGATAATCACCGTTTTGTGTGCTGAATACGGCAAGATATCGATACTTGCAAAGGGCGCAAGAAAGACGGGCAGTAAATTTATGTCATCGACATCATTGTACTGCTATGCAAATTTCACGGTAAAAAAAGAAGAAAAGCTCTCGTTTTTGCGTGAAGCTGATCTGATAGACAGCTTTTTCAGCCTTCGCTGTTCGCTCCCTGCCGTGTCGCTTGCGGGGTACGCTTGTGCCGTGTGTGACGATGTTGCAACAGAGGATGAGGGCGGTATTTTGCTACGCGTGCTGCTCAATACGCTTTTTGCCCTGTCGGCAGGTGAAAAGGACAGAAGGATAATCAAGGGCGCATTTGAAATGACAGTATCGTGCATCTGCGGATTTTTGCCTGACCTTTCCTCGTGCGGTATATGCGATGGAGAAATTTCGGGCGGTTCTTATATCGATGTTATGAACGGTATCATCATTTGTTCGGAATGTAAGGAAAAGCTCAACACCGAAAAAACGGTAAGTGAGGGCACAGCATCGGTAATATGTCCGATAACGCCGACGGTGCTTATGGCACTGCGGTATATCGTGAATGCCGATATAAAGCGGATATTTTCGTTTTCCGTCGGGGAAGACGATATGCCCGTTTTTGAATCCGCGTGTGAAAAATATCTGCTTCACCATTTGGAAAGAAGCTTTGATGCGCTTGAATTTTACAAGAGTGTAAAGGAGGGGTAAGGTGCAATTTGATTTTCGGAATAATGACAGATTTTTGAAGGCATACACAACACTTGAATTTGATAAAATAAGAAAAAGACTTGCCGACTGCGCCGTAACACCCGGTGCAAAAGAGCTGTGTTCGGAGCTTGAGGCAACATACAGTGCCGATAAAATAAAGCATCTTCAGGCTGAAACAACAGACGCAAGGCGTCTTATAACATACAAAGGACATCCATCCTTCGGAAGTATAAGAGATGTGTCAGAACACGTCAGCCGTGCCGAAAAGGGCGCGGTGCTGACACCGAAGGAGCTGCTTGAAATTGCCAATATATTCCGCACGTGTCGCGGACTTATAGATTATTTCAAAACAGACAGAAATTTTGAAACGGTGCTTGATGAGGTTTTTTCAAGACTCATTCCGAATAAATTTCTTGAAGATAAAATAACTAAGGCAATAGTCAGCGAGGAAACGATATCCGATGATGCCAGCCCCAATCTCGGAACCATAAGACGGAAAATGAGGGGCGCCAACAGCCGTATACGTGATGTACTTCAGAAATATATCACATCGCCCGCATATTCAAAATGCTTACAGGAAAATATTATCACAATACGCTCAGGAAGATACGTTATCCCCGTTAAAAGCGAGTACAGAAGCGAAATAAAGGGACTTGTTCACGATACGTCTTCATCGGGATCGACGCTGTTTGTTGAGCCTATGGCGGTAGTTGAAATAAACAATGAGCTCCGCGTGCTTGAAAAGGAAGAAGCGAGCGAAATTGAAAGAATACTTTATGAGCTTTCGGCAGACACCGCAGCGTATTCCGAAGCTTTACGGCTTGATTATTATAATATGACATATCTTGCCGCTGTGTTTGCAAGAGGGCGGCTGTCAGTCGAAATGGACGGTGTTTGTCCGAGATTACTTGGTGAAAGACGTGTTGACCTTAAAAAGGCACGACACCCGCTTCTCGATAAGGACATGGCAGTGCCTATTGATATAAGGCTCGGCGGTGAATTTGATTCGCTTATCATCACAGGCCCCAACACGGGCGGTAAAACGGTAAGCCTTAAAACACTCGGTCTGTTTGCGCTTATGCATCAGTCAGGGCTTCATATACCCGCAGACGAAAAAAGCGAAATGTGCGTTTTTGATGATATTCTTGCTGATATCGGAGATGAACAGAGCATTGAACAGTCCCTTTCAACATTTTCTTCACATATGACGAATATAGTGAATATTATGAACCGAGTGGATTCCGATTGCCTTGTTCTTTTTGATGAGCTTGGTGCAGGCACTGACCCTGTCGAGGGCGCCGCGCTCGCTATGTCGGTCATAGAAGCGGTCAGAAAAACAGGTGCTTTGTGCGCATCCACCACACACTATGCGGAGCTTAAGGCGTACGCCATTGACACCGACGGTGTATGTAATGCTTCGTGTGAATTTGACGTCGAAACGCTTCGCCCGACGTATAAGCTTGTTATAGGCACGCCGGGCAGGTCAAATGCGTTTGCAATTGCCTCAAAGCTGGGACTTTCGGATGAGATCATAAACAGGGCAAAACGCTCCGTAAATGCCGAAAACCGAAGATTTGAGGAGGTCATAACAAAGCTTGACTCGGAACGTGCGGAAATGGAACGCCTTAAAGAGGAAACGCAGAAGATGCGTGACGAATTTGAAGCGTATAAGCTGAAATCGGAAGCGGAAATCGAAAAGAGATTGAACGACTCGGAGCGTGAGCTTGAGCGTGCAAGAACACAGGCGCGCGGAATGGTAAACTCCGCAAAGGCGTCAAGCGACTTTATCTTTGCACAGCTTGCCGATGTGCAAAAGCACAAGGAAAAGCAAGACCTCGGCGAAAAGCTGAAGGCAGCAAGAGAAGCTGTCCGCAAGGAACTGCGCGACGGCTCGGATAAATATGACCCGGTGATAGAGGAAACATATGACGAAAACTACGTTTTGCCCCGCCCGTTAAAGG
>JAZNEN010000164.1:0-4294 GCA_045588615.1 Eubacteriales bacterium | reverse complement strand
GTTTTTATAGGCTTTTTGGCTGTGCAAGCTGTGTGCCGTGTTAAAACACAAAGTACACCGTGCTTTGATTTCGGTATATTTTCGCAGATGTACTACTATATGAAGGAAACATTACAGCCTTTGGTAACTTGCGAAAGGGCGGTTTTGCTTTCGCACTTCGATGTGCATGTATCTCCTATTTACTATCTGTTTTTACCGATATTTGCGATAATTCCGAAGCCCGAAACGCTTGTTGTATGTCAGGCGTTGTTGCTTGCATCGGGCATAATTCCGCTTGTGCTTTTGTGCCGAAAGCTCTCGCTTTCATATAAAGCAACGGCACTTTTTACAGTTTGTTATACATTTTATCCGACGGTTATGGGCGGATGCTATTACGATCTGCACGAAAATAAATTCCTGCTTCCTATAATGCTCTGGCTGTTTCTTTTCATTGAGAAAAATAAATGGTGGGGAATTATTACATTTTCAGTCCTTACACTGCTTGTTAAAGAAGATGCCCCTGTTTATATTGCATTTGTTGCAATATATCTGTTTCTTTCAAAAAAGGATTACAAAAAAGGTGCAGTCCTTCTTTGTATGTCGCTTCTTTATTTTGCGGGTGTTGTTGCGTATCTTGAAACATATGGCTATTCGGGCATTATGTCCAACAGGTACAATAACTTTATATACGAAGACGGCGGAGGGCTTGTCTCTGTTATCAAATCCGTTTTAATAAGTCCCGCTAATGTTATAAGAGAAATTTTAGATCCCGTAGCGGATTCCGTAGGCTCCAAAATAGGTTTTATGCTTTCAATGCTTACACCGCTTTGTTTCTTGCCTTTTGTCACAAAAAAATATTCAAGATATATTCTTTTAGGCCCGTTTATACTTGTTAATCTTATGCCTGATTATGTTTACCAGCACAGTCTTTATTTCCAGTATACGTATGGTTCCGGTGCGTGTTTGTTTTATCTTGCTGTATTGAATTATTCAGAACTTTCGGAAAAATTCAAAAGAACAACAGTGCTCACGGCTTCACTTGCGTCAATGCTGTTTTTCTCGGGAACTGTAGCACATAAGCCGAATTATCTCGACAATTATCTGACAAGTAAAGAAAACCATGATTATGTGACAGAAATGCTCGGAAAAATACCTGAAGAGGCATCTGTTGCGGCAAGTACTATGTATGTGACGCAATGCTCACAAAGGCGCGAGGTTTACAGTCTTGATGATTCAAATTATCTTAAATCCCCGACGCATACGGAATATGTGGTTCTTGATTTAAGATACAGAGCAAACAGAGATAAATACGACGACGTTTATAAAAACAGCGACGAGTATGAGCTTGTGACGTATAAAGAAAACTGGTTGGCAGTTTTACGCTGCTGTGACTGCGCAGAGGGTGTCTGCGATGGCTAATCCGTTTAAAAGATTGTTTGCGCCAAAAGAGGGAAGCCTGCGCTTCCGACTTGAAATGGCTGAAAAAATATGCAAGCATCCGCTTAAATATATTACAAAACCGTCCGATAATATTGAAGACGGCGATATCATAATCGGTAAAGGCGGTATATGCTATATGAAAAACGGTGAATTTACCGTCACATCGCAGGAAAAAACGCTGTTCAGAACGGATATCGAACAGCTCGAAGCATATGAGCTTATGTCGCTCGAAGGGGCAGTATGCAAAGGTCCCGACAAAGAAAATAACGGCGAATACAGGACAGTTACGGTATTTTATAAATACTATAGAAAATAAAATTTGATCAGGAGATAAAAATGAAACTTGGAGTTCTTACTAATCTTTACGGCGACAAGCCTATTACAGAAGTTATTCCGTATCTTGCATCACTTGGCGTAGAAGCAGTGGAGCTTGGCTGCGGCGGCTATCCGGGAGATGCACATTGTTCGCCCGACAAGCTGCTCGGTGATGAAGCTCAATATAATGATTTTATCGCACTTCTTAAAAAATATAATATGACCGTCTCAGCACTTTCCTGTCACGGAAACCCCGTACACCCCAACAAAGAGATAGCGGAAAAATTCCACAGTGATTTTGAAAAAACGGTGCTTCTTGCGGAAAAGATGGGTATTGATACGGTTATCACGTTTTCAGGCTGTCCCGGTGACCATGACGGTGCAAAATACCCCAACTGGGTGACTTGCCCCTGGCCGGAGGACTTTTTGGCAATTCTTGATTATCAGTGGAATGATGTGCTTATTCCTTATTGGAAAAAGACATCGGAATTCTGCAAAGCGCACGGTGTTACAAAAATAGCATTTGAAATGCACCCCGGCTTCTGTGTATACAACACAGAAACGCTTTTGAAGCTTCGTGCGGCTGTCGGTGACTGTATCGGTGCAAACTTCGATCCCTCACACCTTATCTGGCAGGGAATGGATATCTGCGAAGCAATAAAGATGCTCAAGGGATGTATTTTCCACTTCCACGCAAAGGATACAAGAATAGACAAGGGTAATACAGCAAGGATCGGTGTGCTTGATACAAAGCATTACGGAGATGAACTCAACCGTTCTTGGGTGTTCCGTGCTATAGGTTACGGCCATGATATGACCTATTGGAGAGATATTGTGTCGATGCTCCGTCTTTGCGGATATGACCACGTAATGTCAATTGAACACGAAGACAGCCTTATGACGGTTGACGAAGGTCTTGAAAAGGCAGTCGAGTTTTTGAAGCAGGCAATTATTTCTGCCCCCAAGCCCGGCACGATGTCCTGGGCATAAGGAGCGTAAATATGGATAAAAAACAGTACGGGCTTGATATAACCGACAAAAAAGATCTCGTCGGTATCTGCTATACGATGTGGTTCAATGCTGTTCACGGAAGCGGTACAGAGCCCGTGACGCACGCACTGAATGTCACAGAACTCACCGAAAAATACGGCTGGAGCGAAGAGTACGGCTTCGGTAATGCTGAAGAGCAGCACAACGATATGTACAGCTTCCATTATTGGGCAGAGCCTGCGCAGGGCTACTACCGCAGCACAGACAAAGATGCCGCAAGACGAAATCTTACAATGCTTCAAAATGCAGGTGTTGATTTTCTGGTGCTTGATTTTACATTCGTTGAGGGTGAGGACTGTGCAAAGCATACAGGATTCTGGAACAGCCATGTTGAGTATTCTACAATTACTCTGCTTGATACTATCGTTGAAATGCGAAATGAAGGTAAAAAGACACCGTATGTTGTAATGTGGCCGAATTCGGTTGATACATTTGATACATTCTATGAAAAGTTCTACGGTATGGAAAAGTGGAAGGATTGCTTTGTTTATTGGAACGGTAAGCCGTTTATTCTGCATTGGCGTCATCGTGCCTGGGAAACTGATAAATTCATAACCCGCGGTATGTATGGCTTGCAGGGTAAAGTTGCGGAAGGGCAGTGGAGCTATCTTGAAGCCGATAACCGCCTGACAGTGGCTTATGATAAAGACGGAAATCCCGAACACATAGGGGTGTCTGTCGCAACACAGTCAACATATATGTCCGATACAACGACAGCACACGGCAGACAGGGCGGACGCTTCTGGAATTCACAGTGGCAGACCGCATTTGAATACCACCCCAAAATGATAACATTAACGTGGTGGAACGAATGGTGCGCACAGCTTTTCAATATCAGCGGTAAATATGTATTTACAGATAATTTCAATCAGGAATTCAGCCGTGATATTGAGCCTATGAAGGGCGGCCACGGCGACCTTTACTACCGCTGGCTTTGCGAATATATCCGTGCCTATAAAGCGCACGAAAATTGCCCGCGTTTGGTAGAGGAAAACTAAAAACAAAAGCTCATCAATGTTCGTGTTGATGAGCTTTTGATTTGTTAATTTAATTTTATACATATATTTCCGCAGGAAATATATGCGCCCTTCCGCCGGTTCGAATCTGTCGAAAGCCCCGAAATGTATCTACAAAATTTCGAAAAACTTTAGAATTAAAAACTTTTTAGTGATATGCTGATTTTGTCAGCGTGATATTTTTGCTTCGCAAAAGTGATATTGCTCCACTTTGTTCCGCAGTGATATTATATTCGCCTTTAAAACTGCCCGCAGGGCAATATCACTCGGCGTGAGGCGAATATCACTGCGTAGCAATAGAACTCGCCGCAGGCGAATATAACTGAAAAAAGCAAGTCGCAAGACTTGCTTTTTTCTGTGACGTGTGTCCGATTTAGATACAAAACCGTGTGTGTCCGATTTAGATGCAGGTCGGTTTTGCAGAGGGTACACTCCCCCCCTTGGCGATGATGGGGGTTAAAAGATTCCGCGTTCTACCGGACTTTTAACGCCAT
>JAZNEN010000163.1:0-1899 GCA_045588615.1 Eubacteriales bacterium | reverse complement strand
ACCGATCACGGTGTAATGTACGGTGCGGTGGACTTTTATAAAGCAGCTAAAGAAAAGGGCATAAAGCCTATTATCGGTTGTGAATGCTATGTTGCACCCAGGTCAAGGCACGATAAAGTGCACGGACTTGACAATCAGAGATACCATCTTGTGCTTTTATGCAAAAACAATATTGGAAGCTCTTGACCACAGACCCACACTTTGTTCTATCAGACAGGAAGGTCCTTTGTTTGCGCAGTATCCCTTTGTGCTTTATTCCGACTTGTACGATCATGAAGATTTTATCCGTGGCTGTGTAACAGCGGGATTCTCCGGTCTTCTCTGGACACCTGAAGTCCGTGATGCGAGATCTGCGGAAGATATGAAACGCAGACTTCAGAATATAGTGTTCTCCACTCAATGTCTTATAAATGCATGGTACTGTGACAGAGCTCCCTGGCTTGACCTTGGTTGTGAAGATGATGTTCGTGAGATCCTCAAGATTAGAGAACAAGTAATTCCTTATGTCCTCAAGGCGTTTAAAAATTATAAAGAAAAGGGTATTGCTCCAATGCGTGCGCTTGTTTCCGACTATACAAATGACCCCGAAACTTACGGTATTGATGACCAGTATATTCTCGGCGAAAACCTTATTGTTGCTCCTATTATTGCAGGCAATAAGGGACGTAAGGTATATCTCCCCGAGGGTGAATGGGTAGACTTCTTTACGGGCGAAAAGCAGGAATGCGGTTGGTTCGAGGTCGAAACAGACAACATTCCCGTATATAAGCGTGTGAACTGATCGTTATGTTGCGGAAAAAGACTTTTGTCGGAAGAATTCCCGATGAGGCGCTGTATGCTTATTTTTTGAGTGTCAGAGTTCATTTGTCTTTGGGTAAAAATGTTACAACGGCGCTTTTTGACAATATCAAGTATGTCAAGAACCTGAAACTCAGAAAGCTACTCAGCGAAATCAGGTCTGATATGTTCATGAATGGAACTTCATTTTCCGATGCGTTCAAGGCTCATGAAAGAGCTTTTCCGTCGGAAGTCGTTCCCTTGCTTTGTATGGGCGAGGCTACGGGTACTATGGATGTTTCCGTGAAAAGCTGTGAATCCTTGCTCCGAATGCGTGTGGAAACGGAAAAGGCGATAAAAAATGAGATGACATATCCTTTTTTAGTCGTATTGCTTATCATTGTTTTGTCAATGCTTCTCGTTATTTTTGTTCTGCCGTCATTCCTTTCCCTGTTGCCGGACGGTATTCCTACGGAGGTTAATTCCTTTGCATGGAATGTTCTGCTTGGTGTTGCGATATTCTCGGTTCTGTTTTTGATCGTTAAACTGCTCTGTAGGACTGTTGAGCCTATAGGTAAATTTTTCCATATGATTAAGCTTTATTTCCCCGTATTCGGGAATGTTGAAAGGGCAAAAGTTACGGCAATGTGTTCGCTGTGTCTTGATATCATGATGAAAAGCGGAATGTCAGGAATGATGATCTATGATATGCTGATGAAAGTCGTCCCGAACAAGCATGTTAAGGCGAATCTCGAAGATAGCTATGAGTCACTTCTTGACGGCGTTTCGATAGATGTTTGCATACGTACCACAAAAGGTTTTACTGACTTTTTCTATTCGATTCCGATAATGACGAAGGTCCTTGACGAAAAAGGAATGAGTCCTCTTGAAATATGTGCGGAACGTGCGGTGAAGGAAATGGAAGCTTATTTGAAAAAGATCGTTTCATTCATACAGCCTGCCTTGTTTCTTGTTATAGGCTTTGTTGTGATCGGCTTGTTTGCGGCAATATTTACTCCGTATCTAAACTCAATGCAGGATATACTTGATATGTTGTAATAATTGCAAACAATTACTATATATTCTCGGAAAATAACAGCTAATGTATATTGCAATAAGTAT
>JAZNEN010000162.1:0-13773 GCA_045588615.1 Eubacteriales bacterium | reverse complement strand
CTTGGCACAGTTTCGCATACTGAACATATCGTTTTCGTGCATGATGCTTGCGACCACCCGTTCTGTGACCTTATGACCTCGATCTTTCATAATGGCTGCTATTTTTCCTGCACCATATATCTGACCGCTTTCGTGATATATTTCTCTTATGATCGGCAAAAGTTCTTCGCGTCGCTTTTGATTTTCCGTTTTTCCATTCTTTCCACGCAGTTTTCGGTTGTAATACGTTGCTTTCGATATTTGCAAAGCTTCGCAGAGAAGATTGACCGTATATTCCTCCGATATTTGAGAGTCTATGTACATGATTTTTTCATCAAGCGAAGTTGACTTAGTAAATGGCGCATCCTGCAATATCTTTATGAATTTCTCCAAGCGTTCGCAACGGTGTTGCAGTTCCTTGTGCTTTTTCATGTCTACCGCTTCGTACTTCTGCTTTTTCTTGTGATCCCTCGTCCAAGTGTAGATCATCGTTCTTGAAACGTTGAATTTGTTTACGAGATCGCTCACGCTAACTCCGGATAAATACTGCTCAATAACTTTTTCCTTGGTTTTGTCTGAATACTTTTTGTTCATGGTAAATCCTTTCTCTTTTAGAAATATGAAAGTGTATTATACCATAAAAAATTGTAAGATGTATTACGAGCGCGAAAAATATAATTTATAATCATTTGAAAATTACAAATGTCGATTGAAAGAAAGTTGTTTTTGTTGTGTTGATTTCATCGTTTGGCTATTCCAAGAGAACTGGTATGAACATATTAGGATGATAAAAAGTAAATTTTTAAATAATAATTTAACAATATTATTGAATTTTTTAAGACAATATGATATAATATTAATGCTATTATTTATATTAAATAGGGTAGGGAAATAAAATGTTTAAATTTATTAGTAGCGATTCTATTATAGGTAATTTTGTTATAGAAGCTGTAGCAAAAAAGGATTTTCAAATTGAAATTACTAAGTTGTTTGATTTTGACAAGCAGCTTTCCAATAGTCTGAGACAATATAATTACTATACAAGATTTGAATGTGTAAAAGTTTGGGACTTTCACGAAAACTACCCTTTTTTTGTAAAATCAGTTGATGATCAATATATAAATATAATTAACGATTTGCCTAATATGGAGAGCTTTCAAGCTTCTTTAATAAGACATTTTCGTATAGGTATGCCTAAAATAGTTGTGGATGAAATTAAATTAATATCACAAAACATACTGGGGTGACTTTGCTTTGAAGAGAAAGAGTATAAAAGATGCCGTTCATGGTTATATAAGTTTAGAAGAGCCGTTTTGGAGGATTATTGATACACCAGAATTTCAAAGGCTTAAATGGATCGAGCAAACCAGTTATAGAGTTTTATATCCTTCTGCAAGGCATGATCGTTTCATACATTCTATAGGAGTGTACCATTTAGGACAAAAAGCAATTCAGGGCTTTATAAAAAATTGTACTGAAGAAAATACTGTTTTGGTAAACCAATTTAAGCATTCATTTTTGCTTGCGTGTATTTTGCATGATATTGGTCACGCTCCATTTTCTCATACGTGTGAAGATTTATTTAATTATCAGCAAAAAATGTCTGATTTAAACTCATCAATAAACAAAGAATTTGTTGAAGAAATGAAGAATCATCTTGATTCGAGCGTATTCAATATGTTTGAATCGGATTATAGGTTTATACTTTCTCCAAAAGGCAAAGCTCCATCTGAGCATGAAGTTATGAGTTCAATAATTGTTTGTCGCAAATTCGAAGAATACAAGTCTTTTTTTGATGAAATTCCAGATGTGTTCATTGATTTAGATTTGGTGGTGCGATCGATTATAGGTTGTTGCTATACAATGCGACGCAACGATGATCCGGCAATCAACAGGGAAAAGGGAATAAAAAATTGTTTAATAAGATTGCTCAATTCTTCCACGGTTGATGTTGATAAATTGGATTATATAGCGCGAGATACGCAAATGTCTGGATACGATAATATAGTTTTAGATACGGAAAGATTGCTTGATAGTATTTGCATCGTGTGTAAAGAAAATGTGTATTTTCCTTCATATAAAAAAAGCGCGTTAAGTGTAATAAATAATGTTGTTATAGCAAAAAATTCTCAAGCAAAGTGGATTGTAAATCACCCCATTGTTATATATGAAGCTTATATACTTCGCCGAGCTATAGGTGAAGCTTTAAAAACAATAAATATTTCTGTGGACGATGTGATTTATTCTTATGATGAGGTTATAAAATTTATTTTCTCTTCAAAATCTTTATCTAAAGAAGGCAATCAATATACTGGAGGTGGATTTAATCTTCTGTCTGATGTCGAAATTCTTAATTTGATGAAGCAAAATATAAATAATCTAAGGGTTTCGGAGTATTTTTCTCGTAATGAGAGAAAACATCCAATTTGGAAATCTAATGAAGAATTTCTGTTTTGTTTGGATTCATCGATTGAAAAAGCTAAAGAAGTAGCATCATATATGGCTCCGTTGATTACATATTTAAATGGAATTGAAGATATGAATAGAAATAAGCAAATCGATGACTTACTCTATAAAGAAATACAAGAAGATGATGAATTGGAAGGGAAGGAATATATACTACAAATTCTTGACGAATTAAAAGGATATAAAAAGGAAGACGGTTCTGATGTAGAGTTTAACTATGTCATACTTCCTGCCAAAAATCGTTTTTATACTAAAATTGACTCCTCAAATCTATATATTAGGTTTGGTAATGAAGAATGTGACTATACGAGTTATAGTGCTTTTGAAAATAAAAATGTGGAGATTTCTACGAAGGAGTATGAATTCTTTTATCTTTATTCCAAATCTAAGATAAGTGCAAAACATTTTCTTGCTTATTTAAACGACAAAGCGCATGCATATAATGAAATTAGAATGTAACCTTAAGAAAAGAGCTTGAAATTTATTAAATTTAAGGTTCGATTCTGTTGGGAGAAGCCAGAAAAAAGCACTTGCGAACAGCAAGTGCTTTTTTCAACTAAGTTTGCCCTTTAGGGCAAGTGAAGTTGCCTTTGGCAGTGAAGTTCACTGCGTGAGTGAAGTTTCACCTTGCGGCGAAGTGGGCAAACTTAACTTCACTGCGACCAACGGGAGCAACATCACTATGCGAAGCATAACTTCACTTTGGCGAAGCCAAAACTTAACTAAAATCTCAAACCTTTCACCATTGCACCTTTTCTTGAATCTTATGGCCTCGAACCTGCGACTTTGTGAGAAAATATTGAATATTGAGAACTTTTGTGATATAATTATACAAAGTTAATTTGGAAGGAAGTAGACAATGTCAATTATAAAAAACATATTACAAATTATAGGAATGATTATATTAATTTTTTGTGGCTTGCTTGGTATGTTGCTTTTTATTATGGGCATGGTCGAGCCAATTCCTTCGATGGCAGTTTGTGGTATTATTATTTTGGTTGTTTCTGTTTTTGGATCGATTTTTATTGGTAAGAAAATTTCTAAAACGCTTCGACCTAAAAAACAAAACAAAATTATTATTGTTGCTGAAGATACCACTATTAACGATGACAACCCTTTGCACTTGCAAATTTCACCGGAAGAAAAATTGCAACGACTAATAGTGGAATCTCCTCATATTTCGCTTAGTGAAGGCGAGGTATGTTATTATTGTAATACAGCGAGTGCTATTCATCAGAAGAACGTTGTTACTGGTAGGACAAGTGGAGGCGCTGGCGTTAGCTTTCGAGTTGCCAAGGGCGTTTCAATAAGGACTGGTGGGGGAAATTCTCAAGTTGTTCGTGAAAACATGAATGAATACTTTGAGGGAACGTTATATATTACCAATATTAGAATTATCCTACTTGCACCGAAGTACGGATTTGATCTTTACATTTCTAAAATAACTCAACTTCTTTATAAGGACTTTGGTTTCGAAATTTTTTCCGGATCAAAGTGTTATCAAGTGCTGACAGCTGACCGTGATAATATTCAAGAGTTGGTAGAGCTTATGAATAGTCAGAAAGTTTTCAAAGACGAAAAGTGGTTGAGAGAACACTATAATCATATGAATTCTACACCGGATATCACAACGACAAAAACATGTGATGAAGGCAAAAATAGTGTAATTTCAGCAAACTTTGATAATTTAGATGGGTTGGCGTTTGAGAATTGGTGTGCTACTCTTTTGAGAAATAATGGCTTTGTCAACGTAGAAGTGACTAAATCAAGCGGTGATCAAGGTGTTGATGTATTGGCTGAAAAAGGCGAAATTAAATATGCAATACAATGCAAATGTTATTCGAGTGATTTAGGTAATTCTCCAGTTCAAGAAGTGCACGCCGGTAAAAGTATGTATAATTGTCATGTTGGAGTGGTGATGACTAATCGTCACTTTACAAGCGGAGCAAAAGAACTTGCTAAAGCAACAGGTGTTTTGCTTTGGGATAGAGAAAAACTTTTACAGATGATGTCAAATCAAGAAGAACCCATTTCATCAAGTAGATGGAACGATTTGGACGAAAACTTTTTAGATTCCGTTATTATAGCTGTCGAATCAGGTCAAATAAGTACATCTTTATTGCAACGAAGACTTAATATTGGTTATGGTCGAGCATCTCAACTAATAGACAAAATGGCGGAAATGGGTATAGTAAGTGAGCCGGACGGAGTCAAGCCAAGAAAAGTTCTAATATCGAAAGATGATGTTATGGAGAAAATAATAAAATAGAATAGGTTGAGTTTCCACAAATAAAGACTTATTTATAAAGGTTCAAAATTGTTGGGGTAACTCAAACAAGAGGCAAATCGCATTTGTGGTCTGCTTTTTGGTTTTGATCTTCATTGAAATTAAGGGCTCGAAAGGGTGCTCTTAATGAAGTGTACGGTGTACACTTCATCCGCCCGTGGCTTTTCCGCAGAAATTTGTAAGAACACCGTGATGCTGTTTGTATATATATCAATATTAACTGCAAATATAGTCTTGACTTATTTTATCGAATTATGCTATAATGGTGACGAAAAGAGGAAAGTTTAAAAGCAAAATAATTGTACTGAATTAAGAGGATCATATATTGTGAAATATACTGAAATTGAATGGAACGGATTTAGCGGTGTCGGGTTTACCTGTCAAGAGTCTGACGCCAAGGTGATAAAGCCGAATGTTGCACCGAACGGCAAATGGGCTCTCAAAACAGAATATTTCGGTGCATTTCCGAATGTTGAAATTGAACTTCTGAACAGAGGCTGGCATATTGCGTACCAGAAAAATGACAATCGCTGGGCGTGTGAAAAGGATCTTGCACGCAAGGTTGATTTTATAAAATTTGTAAGCTCCGAATTTTCCTTGCAATCACGTTGCACTATGGTCGGAATGAGCTGCGGCGGAATGTACGCTGTTTTATTGGCGTCACGCTGTCCTGAGCTTGTTGACGTGCTTTATCTTGATGCTCCCGTTATGAACCTTTTGAGCTGTCCGTGTGATATGGGTAACGGACAAAGCGGTCTTTACGAAGAGTTTTACCGTTTTACCGAGAAAACGAAAAGCGAGATGCTCTCTTACAGAAACCACCCGATAGATCATATACCCGTTTTACTTGCGAATGATATTCCTATTGTTTTGGTTGCAGGTGACAGCGACAGGATCGTACCTTATGAAGAAAACGGTGCGATACTTGCAGAATATTACGAAAAACACGGCGGGAAAATACGTGTTTTTGTAAAAAAAGGCTGTGACCACCATCCGCACGGATTTGAAAACGGCGCTGTGATTGCCAATGAAATTATGTTATTTACACGTTGAATATATCACTTTTATAAAGAACGTGCGTATAAAGATTATTCAATATATTTGCTTGCTTGAATGTTACAGACCGCCGACAAAGATTGTCGGCGGTCTGTTTTTTATTGGTTTGAAGCAACAATATTATGTTAAAGCGTTGTAAGCTCTACCGACGGGAGATAACTAAAACAAGGAGCGTCGAAGCTGAGTGTATCGAGGCGCACGAGGCGACTATGTTTCAGAAAGAGAAGACTGTAAAATCTGATGTCGCTGCTCTGCTTCGCGCCAGTGCCGTCGTGTGTCGTATTGTATCAGCTCGATACACCCGCCTCGCACTTTGGGCGACATCACTTGATAAAACGATATTTAATCGTTTTATCTGTACTAACCCGGTGGAGGGATTCAAGAAAAGGACTGTTTTGACTGCCTTTTTTGTCCGATTTTATTGTATTTTCACCGCGTTTATGATACAATACACTTAGGGGGAATGATTATATGAAAAAAATAGTCGCATTATTGGTCATTTTAATTCTTGTTTTAGGTTTGTGTGCCTGTGCTGCAAAATATTATGATGAAACCAATATTTCTGAGTTATATGATAAAGAATGGATAGTCGGCAAATCGCGAGAACAAATCGAAGATAAATATGGTGAGTTTAAGAGAGAATACGTATTAGATACCGGTGAAAATGTTGGTTCATATTATGTCAATTATGAAAACAGCGGAATTGACCCGAGTTATATTCATGATACTTATTTTGTAGTGTTTAATGATGAAGATATTGCTATTGATGCTTATTTTAGAAAAACAAGCAATGGAGGATAAAAACAAATAAAATTCTTGACTTTCACCCGTTTCTTTTGCATCTTGTTTTGATTTCGAACACAGTGTAGTGTTCGACAGGCGGTCTGAATGAAGTGTACGGTATCACTTCATTCGCCCGTGGCTTTCCGTAGAAAAGTGATCGCAGAGAGCAATATCACTATGCGAAGCATAACATCACTTTGACACAGCCAAAACTTTACTAAAATCTTAAAGCCCTTGATTTTCAAGGGCTTTTCGTGTTTTTAGGTGTAAAAAACACCCCTCATTCACATTGCCCTTTTCCACGACCTTTGGGACTGAGCCGGCGACGTGTGATTTAGAAAGTATATTGAAATGTTTGAGGTTATGTGATATAATAATTTAAAATTTCTTAGGAGGTGAAAGTACGTTGATAATTAGCATATTGCTTCTTTTAGTTGTATTAATTATAAACATTGTCCTTTTATTTTTGATTTCTTATATAGGCATTAAATTTTCAAAGTTGAACAAATTGAATGCTATACATATAAGGCAATATTTTGTTTCTATGCTGTCAACTATTGTGATAAGTGCTTTTCTTCCTACTATTATTGCAGTATCGCTATTTCTTGTTTTGTTTTTCATATATAGAAATCTAATTTTTAGAAGAGATTCACTGGAGGAGCAACTGATATATTCTTTGTGTGACGGTGACGTGGATAGCTGCCAAACCATAAGGAGTTTTCAAGAGATGTGGTTCATCAAATATGAAGATAATCGAAAGGTAGCTTTGCAGAGCGAGTATCTTTATTCTTTTTCTCGGTATATAAACAATGCAGGTTATCTTTTTCTGTTTTATTGTGCAAAGAATGTAATTAATTCAGAAAATACGATTTTGTTCGGAATCGAATATTTTGTTGCATTTACGGCTTTATTTGTAGTATTAGCTAAAGTAGTATATCATTTGTCACTCAATACGCCGTCATCTTTGTTTTTTCTGTGTCCTAATTTATCTTACATACCGGTTGTGCTTTCGGGATTGATATTCTATTCCTTGGTAATTTTGATTTTTTTGAACATTTTATAATATAGTTTTATATGATTCGAAATTGCTGTGTGAACTCACCAAAATTTTAAAGTCCTTGTAAATCAAGGACTTTTTAAGTGTTTATTTTCAATTGAAAATTTTTTTGAAATCGTCACGGTTACGGATTGAATCGAAAATATTTTGTTCAGCATATGCCTTAACACTGTCCGTCATATTCCAATCGTCATCTTTTCTGTCTTTTCTGTGATCTTCAGTATATCCATCAAGAATGGAACAGGTGTACTTTTCGATTCCTTTGCTGTTCATCTCATCAAACAGTACTGCGTGTTTTTCAGCAGTTTTTAATGCTTTTAACGCACCGTCATAATCGCATTTTTTCATTGCTGCTTTGGCTTTTTCTTCGTATATCATACTAAGGTTGATATGAAAATGTTGATAATTTTCATCACTGATTAAATTTCTGATTATAGATTCTTCTGTATTTAGTGCATCCTCGCAGTAGTGTAAATCTTCGTAATACCAAAGCTGAGACAGTGCGCTGCATAATTTTAGCAATGCCTTCTTAATGCGTTTCTTGTATAAGAGTTCAAGCTCTTTCCCTTGCACACACAGCATAAGTACATCATCTTTACAAGTTTCCGTTTCATTTGGAAACTGCTCTGCATACCGTTTTGCTTCTTCGTAGTTATTAAGACTTCTATATGATTGCACAATACCGATTATTGCGCGGTTACGCAGTTCTTCATCTTCACAGTTTTCAATCACTATTTTATAATGATCAATAGAATCTGAAATTAATTCTTTCTCAATCTCTGTTCCTTCATATTTGTCGCTGTATCCGATGTACCATTCGTTAGAATCTAACCAATAATGATACCGATATTCTGAAGGATATTCCGCAACGGCTTGCCGGGAAATATCTATATCACGCTCGTGATCTTTTTTCCAAAATTGAAAATATTCATTATCAAAATAGTTTTTTCGTTTGTTATTTTCATCTGAATTCATCCCAAACAGCTCATCTGTGGAAACATTGAGTATCCTTGCTAACGGTACGATCATAGAAATGTCCGGCATTGTAGTGCCACATTCCCATTTCGACACAGATTGATAGGTAACTCCAAGAAGATGAGACAGTTTTTCTTGTGTTAAATTATTTTTCTTTCGCAAATATCGTATTCTTTCTCCGATGTTATCCATATTAAACCTCGTTTTTTTATTGCAGTATATCATAAATTCAGGTATTATACAATAACGCTGTTTTTTAGTTAACTCACGTGGCGGTTGTAAGTGTTTATTTTGCTTAATGAATTAAAAAAATAATAAGGGACAGGCGGGCAGATCATTTATGTGTTTATCCCGGTAGTCAAAAAGAAAGTTTTATATTGAAAAAGGCGTTATTTTATGGTATAATGAATTTGCGGGGTGATATGTATGAAAAAAATTATAACTTTTGTTTTAATGATTGCTTTGACGGTGAGTTTTATTTCCTGCAATTTTAATGCGAATTTGGTAACGGATATAAATTATAGTGAGGTGGACAACGTGGAACTGCTTGAATATTTGAAAAATAACATTTCTGAAAACAGTACTGTAGATGAAATTACAGATGTATTTGAAGAAATGTGCAAGAAACCGATAGAAGAAGAGCTTTTACTGCTTGAATACGGTGTATACGGTTTTACGGGTGAGGAGCTGTTTTATTTTGATTTGGTAAGGCAGTATCCCGACGGTGAGGATGAATATTATCAGCTTCGTGTGAGTCTTATGTTTACGCCCGATGAAGAAAACAGAAAGCTTCATGAAACTTTGTGGAATGATGAAGTAAAGGGAAATTTCTTTGACCATATACGCACAACATCGGGATATAATTATGCAAAGAATAACAAGTTTAAATCAATTGATATCAGAATAGATCAGACATAAATTTATTATTCATCGGCTAAAGATGGTGAAAGTATGGAGAAACTGAAGTATAACAGAACCTTTAAAAACGGAATAGCTGTCATTGTTTTCTGTGTTTTATTATTTGGTTGTCTTACTGTTTGTACCGTTGTTGCCAAAATTCAATATGACAGCCTTGTTTCCGATATGAAAAGTGTAGATGCCACAATAGTTGATATTGATCTTGATGTCCATGTCAAAGCTCCGGATGAACAGGAGATCTATATTGAGTATATCGTTGACGGAATTACATATAACAGAGAATTAAAAACAGATACGGCAGTATTTTTTTCGGCAGGTGTGGGCGCACATTATTCGGTCGGAGATAGGGTACAAATTTTTTATGACCCTCAAAACCCAGAAATCATTGCTTCACCGCGTTCAATAAGTGTGGGAATTATCTATTTTATCATAGGTTCAGCAGGTTTGGCACTTATATTGTTTGTTTTGTATATTATGCTGAAAAATCACCGTCAATATTTAGTAACACAGGAAGAATACGAAAAAGAAAAGGAAGAACGGAAAAAACTAAAGGCTGAGAAGAAACAGCTTAAGCTTGAAAAAAGAAAAAAATATGCCAAATTGATAAGAACAGGGAAGATAATATTGATCATTTTGGGAGTTATTCTTGGGCTGTTTATTCTTTATCTTCTGTTCGGTTTACTGTTGATCTATCTTGGATATTGATTTTTGAAAAGTGTTTTGTAAATCAAAAGGCGGCGGCGCAAGCTGCCGTCTTTTACGTTTTACACAAAGTGAAAATGTTGACAAAATATGCTGATATATGATATAATTTCAGCAATAAAGGAGAGTGAAAATATGAACCATTTTTCGTTTGAACTGGCACTGGTTGCAGTGCTTCCTGCAATAGCGCTCTGTGCATACGTGTTTTTTAAAGACCGTGCGGAAAAAGAGCCGATCGGATTGCTTGCCGTTTTGTTTGGTGCAGGAGCACTTGCGTATATACCGTCTGTTTTTGTTGAACGGTTGTTTTTAAATCTTATCGACAAAGGCTTTGAAAGCTCCAGAGTAATATCCCCCGAAGGACTTATAACATTTGAAAGCACTGAATCAGAGGTATTATATCTTGTACTTTGCGCATTTTTCGGGTTTTCGCTTGTAAGGATATGTTTTCAATGGCTGTGCCTTTTTCTTATAACATACAAGAACAAAAATTTCAATTACCTTTTTGACGGTGTTGTTTATTCAGTCTTTCTTTCGCTTGGCTTTGCTGTTGCCGAAAACGTCCATTTCATTATGCAAAACGATATAGAACTGCTTTTGCCGAAGCTTTTAACATCCGTTGCGTGTCAGCTTTTTGTCGGTATCGTTATCGGTTATTACTACACGATGTGGCATATGCGCTTTAATGCAAATAAGATAGAAAATGTACTTAAAGAAAAGAAATTGGTCGAAAATGATAATATCAAATCGTCTGCACCGTGGCTTTGTGCAGGCATCGTCATTCCGTTTCTGACAAGTGCTGTTTATGCCCTTGCAGGCTCTCTACATAACGAAATAATTGAAATAGTATTTTATACAGCAGTTTTCACGGTATTCGGAATTTCATTCCTTACAGTTGATCAGATGGCATCAAAGGACGGCAGTTATGGGAAATATCTTTATAAGATAATTGCAAAAGGCCATCCTGAGCTTTCGCCCGAAACTATAAAAAATGCCTTAGCTGAAGAGGTTGAAAGCAAAAAGGAGGATGCGGAATAATGAAAAAATTAGATGCAAAAAAAATCCTTATTGCCATAATATCGCTTGTGGTTTCCATCGTTATATCGAAGATAGGGGACATAAACATACAGGATTTTGACCTTACAGATCTGCCTGCCGACATGCTTGAAGATCCGTCGGACTTCTCTGATTTTTTTGAAGATCTGAACGGTTCTTCCGATAATTCACAATCTGATGATTCATCGGAGCCTTCCGATTTTGAAGAAAAAGAGGATGGTGAGTTTACCGTATATTATGACCAGCTTTCCGATTTGCAGAAGAGAATATATGCCTCAATGGAAAAGGCTGTGTCAAAGGCTGAAAGCAAGGTGACGCTTTCAAATGTCGATATTAACGATTTTGAAAGAGAATGTGAAAACGCAGGCGTTGCACTTCAGTATGACCACCCTGAATATTTCTGGTTTACAGGCGGTTTCAGATATTATTATTCAAGAGGAAGTACGCTTTCGAATATAACCGTTGAGCCAATATATTACGAATATGTATCGGGATTTTTCGATGAAGAAGATAAGCTTGACGATTTGAAAAAAGCTGTTAAAAATGTTGCATCACTTGCAAAACAGCACTCGAATGACGATTATGAGCGCATTATTTTCGTCCATGACTACCTTATAAAGAATGCAATATATGACCACGATGCTCTTAACGAATACTACAAAACATCACGTTCACCCTCGTGCGAGTATATTTTCTCATCTTACGGCTGTCTTGTAAACGGTAAAACGGTATGCTCGGGTTATGCAAAGGCATTCCAGCTTATTATGCGTGAGCTTGGGTACGATTCCACTTACGTTGTCGGCGATGCGGGTGAACGCCACGGCTGGAACTGTGTATATCTTGACGGCGAAGGATATTTTGTCGATGTCACATGGGATGACGGAGACCTGAATGCGGAAGTTCCTTTTTATAATTACGCATTTATAACTGATGAAATGCTTTCGCGCACGCATAAAATCGATATGCCGTTTAAAATGCCTGCGTGTACCGAAACGGAATATAACTATTTTATAAAAAAGGGCTATTATCTTGATAAATATAACTTCAATTCAGCATCAGCTATCATATCAAAGCAGGTGAACAATGATGCGGCTTATATAATGTTCGGATCAAAATATGAGCTTAGCAAAGCCGTGAAAGACCTCTGCGACTCAGGCAGAATAAATAAAATAAGCGGAATAAAGAAGGGTACGTATTTCTATCAGAACGAGGACCACTACACACTTACGTTTATTTTTAAAAGCTGATAATTAAAAATATCAAACGTGTCAGACGATTTCCAATATCATCTGACACGTTTTGTTTTATGCATTTTAAAATAAATTTTTTCTATCTAAAAAAAGAATTTTCGGCAATTTGCAAGTATATTATGGATACATTACGGCTTACCCCGTGTGAATAAAAGATAATCGGAGTACAAAATATGAAAGTACATTTGATCAGGGATGAAGAACTGGTGAGTCTTGTAAAAAAAGGGTACTGTGAACTGCCGATGCAAAACGGTTGGGAAAGTAAAGATACGGTTATTTTTTATCAACCGAGACAGATATGTGATGGCGATACAGTACTTCGCCGGATGTCGTGGTATGAATCAATTCCCATTATTTATAAGGTAGAGGAAGAAAGTTATAAAACCGCTTCAAGATCGATTTTTATAAATAATGTAAGCTTTGGCGCAGTTGAACTGTTTGAGCGTTTTTTTGAGTCATACAGGGAATGTGTAAGCGTTGACGAGATCGTTTGTAAATTTGATAGCCTTACACGTGAAAAGCTGTACTATGATATTGTGAATATCGTGAAAAGAGTGCATATGCACAAAGCGATCAGCGATAAACAGGCACAAATACTGACATGGTTATTTACAAATGAAAAAACAAAAAAGCAGTTGGCAGATGAAGGCTTTTGCACCTATGAGGAAATGAATACGGCTTGCCAAAGATTTGTGAATGATCTTGAATATTGTTATGTATTCAAAACTGAATGGATAACTGATGCGGCAAACAGATTTTGCGACGGCGAGCTTCATTTCAAACATTCTTTGTCAAAATTTGCATCTGTATACGGAGGTGAGGTCTCTGTGCTTCAAAAAATTGCAGATGCGGTCGTGTACGGTTGCCAAAGCATTTCAAATGAAGAAAAAGAATTTATATTATACGTGATAGAAAACGATAATTACGAAACCGAATTTAATGAAGAAAAAAGAAAAGAAATTGACAAAACAGTAAAAAAAATAGTTACCTGGTTTAAGACATGTGAAAAGAAATTTTATACAGCACATGCCGAAATGCTTATAAAAATCGGTATTACAAATATTACGCAGATACATGATTACTGTAAGCGCAACGGACTTAACCGCTTGAAAATACATAATTGTATGAACTCTCTCGGCGTTGACATTCGCAGTCATACCGGATGCGGATCAAGATTGATAAGCGACTGTTGGTTCTGAATATAAATTACTGCATATTTATTTTATGCCGTGCGTCGCTCAGAG
>JAZNEN010000161.1:0-6794 GCA_045588615.1 Eubacteriales bacterium | reverse complement strand
TAGTTTCCAACCTTTGTTCTTTCCAAGGCATTTTCTCGTCTCCTTCTGACTTTTCATGCCTTTATTTTACATCAAAGTTGTAAACTATGTGTCTTCACATTTTGTAAACTATGTTACCACACTATACACATCGCACGTCCGCAAACCGTAGGAGACGTGCGCCAATCACTTCGCAAAGCGAAGTGCGACGTCCCGCATGAAACGAGCGTAAATGGGTTTGAAACGGGTTGTCGAGGCGCCAACCCCTACAGGCACCACCACGAATATACAGGCGTCGTGGCGTGCATCGCACGTCCGCATTGTTAGGGGTCAAGACGCAATCACTTTGCTTTGCAAAGTGACGACGTCCCGTGAAAATTAAACACCTTTACAGACGGATGAGGTATCAAATTAAACGTGTTTAAAAATGAAATGCCTTCGGCATGAAATACGGCGGCGCCGCTTGAAATGCTTGCTTTGCAAACATGAAATGTTATCCGTGTGACGGATAACGTTATAACGTAAAATGCCTATGCTCATTTGTGGTAACCTGTGCCTGCTTCTATCGTGCAGGCACGGTAGAGCTGTTCGGACAGTATCACACGCATGAGTCTGTGCGGAAATGTCATATCCGACACCGACAGACGGAAGTCGCATGCGGACTTCACGTTTTCTGACAGCCCGTGGGATGAGCCGATAATAAACACCGCCTCAGAAAAGCCCTTGTGCGGCAGCTCTGTCAGCATTTTTGAAAGCCCCTCGCTCGTTATCTTTTTCCCCTCAACGCAAAGTGCAATTTTGTATGCATTCTGCGGAATCGATGATAAGATCTTCTCGCCCTCGCTGTCAAGTATCGCCTTTATTTGCGCCTCATTAGGCTCATCAGGCGGTCTTTTTTCTTTTATTTCAATATTTTTCAGTTTACAAAAGCCTTTTATTCTTTTTTCGTATTCGGCAACGGCATCGGCGAAAAATTTATCCTTTATGTTGCCTACATATATCAGTGTAAAATTTATCATATGCCACCTACGGGAAATAAGAAAAGCATTATAAAATCAAGCGCAAGCACGCCCGCAAGGGCAACGATAAAGTAGATAAGCACACGTGACTTTTCTTTCCTTTTGTTGTATTTTTCGCAAAGCGCTATGCGCTCGTCATAAGAAAGCTTCGGCGAAAGCTCCTCAGGAGTCGTCTTTTCCTTAGGATTTCCCCTGTTCATTATAAGATAGATTATAAAGAGCGCACCGAGAATACCTGCCAGCACATAAACAGACACGGGAAACAGCGGAAAATATCTTTTTTCAAGCTGTAAAAGTCCTTGATAGAGCAGCTCAAACACGCAGAAAAGCCCTGCAATTATCAGAAGCTTTTTACCGTTTCTTTTTCTTCTTTCAAGCTCACTTCCGTTGTCGGTATTTTGTTCGTAATATCTTTGTTTTTTCTTTTTCTTCTTGCCCATTATAAAAGAATTTCCTCCAACAGACGGCATACCTCGCACAAAACTGCCTGTCTTACACCGTCTCTGCCGTTTTTATCCGATGCCTTCATTTTGTATGTTTTTGTGCCTTCCTGCGTGGAAATGCCGATATATACCAGCCCCACGGGCTTTGCACGGCTTCCGCCGTCAGGACCTGCAATACCTGTAACCGACACGGCAATATCGCTTGCGAAAATATGTCTTGCGCCCTTTGCCATTTCCTCAGCCGTGTATTTTGACACAGCGCCGAATTTTTTAAGTGTATCCTCACCAACGCCCAAAAATCTCATTTTCATATCGTTTGAGTAGGTGACGATGCTTCCCGAAAACACACTTGACACACCCGGAATATCCGTAAACGTCTTGGCAAGCAGTCCGCCCGTACAGCTTTCGGCAAATGTTATCGTAAGATTTTTTTCCTTTAACATTGATGCTATATTCTCAAAACGGTTCATAAAATTCCTCTTTTATATAAAATTTGTTTTTTCCACTTTAAAAAACGGAAAATTTGTGGTATAGTTAGTAAAACAGCTTAAACTCGGAGAAAAATATGAAATACAGATCTGATCTGCACACGCACACCTCATTCTCCTTTGACGGCGAGCGTGCATTATCCCCTCAAAAAACAGCCGAAGAAGCCTGCAAAAAAGGCTTTTCGTGCATCGGTCTTTGCGACCATCTTGACGTCAACAGCGAAATTGAGCATCTTTATGCCCCCATCGACCTTGAAGGACGAATGTACGAATGTTTAAGGGCAAAGGACGAATTAAAGGGCAAAATAAATGTTTTGCACGGTATTGAGCTCGGGCAGGCGACACAGTACCCGAAGGAGTCGGAGGAATACCTCAAAAAATACAACTTCGATTTCGTCCTCGGTTCGCTTCACAATGTTAAAAATATGCCCGACTTTGCGCTTATAGACTATAAAAATTATACCCCCGACGATTATATCACTCTTTGGTGTGTGTACCTTGAGGAGCTTTATGAGCTGACTGAATTCGACGGTATACACAGCCTTTCGCACCTTACATATCCGCTTCGTTATTACAGAAAAAACGGCTTTGAGCTTGATACTTCAAAATATGAAGAAAAGCTATGTAAAATCCTTGAAAGTATCATAAATAAGGGTGTTTTTCTTGAAGTCAATTCCTCAGGCTTCCGTCAGGGAATGGGGTGTCCGATGCCCGACGACTTTATACTTTCGCTTTATTATGATCTCGGCGGACGTGTCATCACCGTCGGCTCAGACAGCCACAGCCCAGATGATATCGGTGCTGACTTTGAAACCCTTGAAAAGTACATAAAATATGATTTTACGGTGTTTGATCCCAGCTGAATTTTGTAGGTGTTCCCACCTCGCACAGTCCTTCAAAATCACCTTGTCTGAGGACCTCGTAAACGGCAATTGCCGCAGAATTTGACAAATTCAGACTGCGCAAGCCGTCACGCATCGGTATGCGCACACACGTGTCGGGGTTTTCTTTCAAAAGCTCCTCGGGCAGGCCCTTCGTTTCCTTACCGAAAACAAGGAATACTCTTTTTGGATACTCAACGTCCGTGTGCTTTTTGGGTGCTTTTGTCGAGAAAAAGTACATTTTTTCGTCTTTATTCTGAGTTAAAAAGTCATCAAGTGAGTCGTAATACGTTATATCGAGCAGGTGCCAGTAGTCAAGCCCTGCTCTTTTTAATTTCCTGTCGTCAATTTCAAATCCCATCGGCTTTACAAGGTGAAGACTTGCCCCTACCGCCGCACACGTTCTTGCAATGTTGCCCGTGTTTTGGGGAATTTCAGGCTCTATCAGAGCGATGTTTATGTTGTTTTTACCATTCATCGGTTATTTTCCTATATATTTATCAATTATAAATCTCGGACGTGCTTTCGTTTCAAGATATATCTTTCCTATATATTCGCCAACAACTCCTATTGCGAAAAGCTGAAGTCCGCCAATGCCCCAGATGGAAACTATAAGCGACGTCCAGCCGAGCGTTGTGTGCCCCGTAAAGTGGCGCACGAGCGAATAGACAAGCATTATAACGCTGGCAAAAAGAAGCAAAACACCGAGAGTTGTGATAAATCTTATCGGCTTTATCGACAGCGACGTGATGCCGTCAACGGCAAAGGAAAGCATCTTTTTTAAGGGATATTTGCTTTCTCCGTGCTCCCTTACCCCTCTTTCGTACATTACCGTACCCGTTTTAAAGCCTATCATCGGCACAAGACCGCGCAAAAAGAGGTTGACTTCCTTGAAATTTTCAAGCTCATTAAGCGCACGGCGGCTCATCAGTCGGTAGTCCGCATGGTCATAAATGACGTCAGCACCCATAAAGCGCATAAATTTATAAAATCCCTGCGCTGTGGCACGCTTGAAAAGCGTGTCCTTTTCGCGTTTGCTTCGCACGCCGTACACTATTTCACAGCCGTCTTCAAACTCGTCAAGCATCTTTTCAACAGCGCCTATGTCATCCTGAAGATCCGCATCGAGCGATACGGCGCAGTCACATTCGTCCTTTACGGTCATAAGACCCGCCAAAAGTGCATTCTGGTGCCCCTTGTTGCGTGAAAGCTTTATTCCCTTTACAAGTATGTTTTCTTCTGTGTATTTCTCAATGAGCTCCCACGTTTTGTCCTTTGAGCCGTCGTTCACAAAAACGATCCTGCTTTTTTCGGATATTCTTCCTTTTTTTATCATTCCGTCCATCAGCTCCGTAAGTGCTTTTTCGGTGGTGGGGAGCGTTTCTTCTTCGTTATAGCAAGGTACGACGAGATAAAGTACAGTACTCATTTTTTCTCCTTATTTCCAAAATTCAAATATATTTTTAAGCTCCGCTGCAATTACGGTGTTGTCAAATGTATTGCAGGCGTATTCCCAGATCATTGCAGTATTAAGTGCGATTGCAACGAACAGACCGATAACTGCAAAGCACTCAATAATACGTTTTACCGTATTGTTGACATCGTATTTTTTGTAAAGAATGAAAAGCAGTATAAATGCACCGGCAACACCCTGCCACGTGAAGTCAACACAGTATCTTACCCCGTAACCGCTTTCCCAAATGGAGTAAATGACGGCAAACGGCAGAATTACACAGCACAAAAGCCACAAAAGGGCAAACGGCAATTTGTTTTTCTTGCTTATAAACTTCAATGTATGGGGGAAAAGCAGATATGAGAACATCACAGGTGCCCTTAAAAACTCGCCGATGGCATATCTGTTTGCCACAAAATAATATCCGTTTACACCGAGGTCGGAGAAGTTTGAGGAAATAAACGGAAATTCGGGCTTGATCACGGGAAACGCAAACAAGAAATTGTAAAATCCGATAAATGCCATCTGAGGGGAAAATTCCGATTTTGTAAAATCGTTTATCGTTAAGGAATACTGTATTCCGAAATCGAAAAATGAGTCAAATCTCGCATAGTTGTATATCATCTGTACACCGCCGATAACGGCAAACGGAATGAGCGATGCACACAAATAAGCGATTTTAGGCTGTTTTTCCTTCACAAGCGTGATGAAATGAACACCGATAAAGGCAACGGCGGCAACGCACCACACGGCGGTCGTCGGACGGCACAAAACAGCAAGTGCAAAAAATACTGATGAAAAGCAAAGCTTTACATTTGATACGTTTTTTGAAAAAATGCCCGATGAAACAAGGAAATATGCGCCGAGAGTGACGAACATAAAGCCCGAATTTTGTGCGATCTCATAAAAGTTGGGTGTCATAAAGCAGAACCAGACACCGCACGAAAGTAAAAGCGTTAAAAGTGCGGAGGTGTAAAGACCGACCGAAATATTTTTAAAAAATCTTTCGCACAGCTTTTTGAAGAACAGGGCAAGAAATACAAGCCCCAACGCCCCGAAAATAAACACCGCCCAGGCTGATGAAAAATACTGTCCTGTCAAAAGATGAAACGGTAAAAACAAGAGAATTACAGGGGCAATTCCGTAATATGAATAATATTTGCCCTCATACATAACGTGGTCCCACGCAGAGCTTACGCCGGATTCCTTACGCTCGCTCCAGTCGTAGGGGTTTTTAAGCTCCAACAGTTCTTTTTCAACCTCACGGTCAAGCGTTATTTTGCCCGATGCAAAGGCATCGACAAGCTCCTTTGTTATCTGGTTTCCGCCCGTCTGCATGACAGATGTCGTTGTAATGTTTCCCGTTAAGAAAAACGCAGCTACAACACAGATGATGCACACGGCGGCTGTTACCGAGTTTACCGTAAGCGGACATTCGGAAAGCTGTTGTTTTGCCGCACCGCTTTTTAAAAGAAAGTAAGCAAGATAAACACCGAAAAGAATGAGTGAAACCCTCAAAAACGAAAAAGCGATCGGTATATCTTCGTTTATCACAATACCGTCGTTTGAAAAAGAAATCGTGCCGTCAAACTTTGAAAAGTTTATTTTAAGCTTGCCGACATTTCCCGAAAACTGACAGTTTATATATTTTGTCCTGTCAGCACCGTTTGTGAACGTGCCTGTCACAAGCCCTTTTCTGTACGTGTAGGATGAATTTGTTTCGTCGGTAAAATCAATGCTGTAATTTACTGTCTTCCCGCCGCCCGTGTAGAGTACATCAGCAAACACAGTTCCGACCTTTTTGCCCACATTTTCAAATTCAATGTAAGGCGCCGGCGAGGTGCTGACGTATTTTCCGTCTCTATATTCAAATCCCGAAAGCGTTGCATTTTCAAGCGAAAGCACGGTTTTTTCATAATCACCGTTCAATTTGAACGATGAAAAATTAAAAACAAATATTTCCGCAATGACAGTTAAAACAAGCACCGCAAGCATAAAAAATGCAGGCGTTTTTATATATCTTTTCATAATGTAATTTTAAATTTCCTCCGTATAAAAGCAGTCCTTTTCCCAAAATATCGGATTTTCGCAAATGTATTTGTATATACGTTCATAATCCTTTATGTCACGGATGATGTGGTCGTGGTACGAGCATTGCCAGATATCGGTGCACCCGTAATGTTTATGAATTTCCTTTGATGCATTCATTTTTATATACCCGATTATTTGCGGTATGCCCGATCTTTGCTGTAGGGGCGATTCACGAATCGCCCGCAGATCATTCTCGTTTTTAATGTGAATGATAAAATGAATGTGATTCGGCATAATAACGTAATTCAGTATTTCCGCATTGAATCTTTCGGGAATATTATTTATGATTCTATCAACAATTTTACCGTATTCCGTCAATTTTACAGCGGGCGATTCGTGAATCGCCCCTACGGAAATGCGGGATAATATGCATTTTTTGTGCTGTGTACAAACCGTGATGAAATACGCACCGGGGGTGCTGTAATCAAAATTTTTCAACC
>JAZNEN010000160.1:0-5924 GCA_045588615.1 Eubacteriales bacterium | reverse complement strand
TATACTCGTAACGCTGTCAGGTATTGTAACAGACGTAAGACCTATACAACCGGAAAATGCACCTATACCTATATCCGTAACACCGTCAGGAATCGTCACTGTCGTCAGGGGTTGGCAACCGGAAAATGCATTATCGCCTATACTTGTAACACTGTTGGGATAGTCACCGACTCAAGATTGTATGGATAATTGAATGCACGATTTCCTACACTTGTAACACCATCTTCGATAACAACTGTTTTGATATTCAAACAATTATCACGCCACGGAGCCTTTACTAAATCCCAGTAATTGATCATATCCCCTGTACCGCTTATTGTAAGCGTGCCGCTATCATCAAGTGTCCAGGTAAGATCATCTCCGCATGTGCCTGATGATGCCTTAACCTTCGGCACCTCATGCGTTATTACCGCTATATCTTCACCTATATCGTTATCGGACACCGCAGGTGACTCAATAACCTTTTTTTCACTGTCCGTATCATAAGCATGTACAGACATAATTGGTGAGAAAACCATCACCGCTGAAATGAAAATGGATAACCCTTTTTTAATGTTCATATTTCCTCCCTGAAGCATATTAATTGTTGTTTGATTTGTAAATTCTATCACAAACATACTGCATTTATATCCAATAATGTAAACTTTATTTTAACACTGAAAAATGCGTTTATCTGCATTAACGCAAACACAAAAACTTGCATACCGCATTTAAAATCAGTATGCAAGTTTTAATTTTTGACATCCCCTGTAATGTGTAACAAATATTTCCTTAAACGAGCCGAAACCATTTATCTTATACAAATAATAAAAGCATACTTTGAAGTGCAACGGAAATTAAAGAAATAACTGACTTATGAATATTCTCCGCCTTGAATGAATCAATTTTTTGAGAGTAAAAACTGCATATTATCGCCGAAATAAAACAGTTCACAGCAGTGAGCGGCAACAGAAAAGCATCACATATGTAAAAAAACGAAATAACCGCAATGCTTGCACTACACAGCAAAGATGAAATTATGCCTGCGGATACAGCTTTTTCTATTATCATTTTTAAAGCGGTAACATTCTGAATTTGCAAAATTTCATTTACTTTATTCCGATTTTCGAATAACGAGGAATAAAAGACAAAATATATGTTGCAAACAGACGGTATGGCAGACAGTAACAGAACCGTTATCGTGTTTACGGAAAGGAAGCTTCGGACATCCGCGATTGCTACAAACAAAATCGGCACAGCTGCCGCTATAACAAATTGTAACAGAGTGAATCTTCCATAGCGGATCATTGAAAGGTTTTTTCGCAAAAAAGCGCCGAATACAGAAGTTTTTCTGTTGCCGAACAGACCGGGAAAGTAATATCCGCTTCCGTTCATAGAAACTTGATGCCGCATTTTTAATAAAATGAAAGATATTCCGACAGCAAGCAACGTTAATAAAATTATTACAACATAAAAAAGCAAAATATTTTTTGAAATAAGATCATAAATCCACAGCATAGGAAATATACCGACTGCCAAAAGCACGGAATGAATATTTGTATTGTTACCCCTGATGATCAACAATGAAATGAACTCAAGCAATGAGGAAAATACTGCGGCGAAAAGTAAAAACGAACACGTTGCAAATGAAAAATCCCAATTCACAAAACGGTAATATGATGACAAAAAATTATTTATCCACAGAGAAATAACGGCAAGAGTTATACCGCAGACAGTAGGTACTATAATTTTATTCAGTAATATTTGAAAACGAGGAATAGGACTGATTAAAACAATATCAAACAGGCCGTCTTTTATCTCATCAATTGTCAGCCAATGAAGTATCTCGCTGCTTAACATAGCTGTCAACGCTGCAAACAGCGCCAAAACCAAACGCCCGTCGATCCATGAATTTACCGCATAATAAGAGCAGAATAACAACAGCGCAGGGGCAAACAAGAGAGTGCATAAAAGCCGTTTGGATGTACCGATACCGTATAACTGCGTATGAATAAAAAAAGTCATACTTATACACCCATTGGGAACTGAATAACAGTACAACGAGGAAGTGCATCCAAAAATCCTCGGTCGTGCGATGTACAAATAACGGTAGTTGACGGTGAAATAAACTCTGTAATCATTACAGACAATTCTCTTTGCGCATCTGCATCCAGCCCTCCCGTCGGTTCATCCAAAACCAAAAGCGATGGTTTGACTGCAAGCGCGCATACCAAGGATACTTTTTTCTTCATCCCAAGTGAAAGGTCTTTAACCAATTTATCCTCATTCTCGCAAAGATTATACCGCACTAACATCCGTTTGATATTATCCTTTTCCGAAGAATAACTCATGTTATACAAGCTCATCCTGAATTTGATATTTTCAAGTACAGACAGAGAATCATACAGTCCGTTATGATCTGGGACAAATGCGATAACCTCCTGATCATATCCGATAATGCTCCCGCATGTTGGCTTTAACAATCCTAAAATCAGCTTTAAAAATGTTGTTTTTCCGCTTCCGTTGGGCCCTGTCAATACATATACATTTCCTGTGGAAAAATATAACTCGGAGCATTTGATAATATTATTACCCCTTTTGTATGCAAAACGCAGATCACACACTGTTATTGCCACCGGCAAAGCCTCCTTGATTAACCATTTTAACTCTTTTCATAATTTTATAAAACGCTTCGAAAAATGAGATCGCATTGTTTTCACAAAGACGACCGCAGTTCATATTGTGAACTGCGGCCGCACAGTTATTTATTTGTGTGCTACCGAAATGATCTTGTAGGAATCCTCTGTTTCCTCTATTTCAAAGATAACAGCTCTTTCACGGGGGCGTACATTGGGTGTGTGAAGAACGAGGTAAAGTTTTCCGTCGAAGCCCTCAAATATCATTCCGTGTCCACCGTCATCCTTGAATATCGGCTCCTTAACGTGACGCCATGGTCCCATAATATTTCCGCTATCGCTTACTGCCGTTGCCTCTGCATAGAAGCAATGATCAGTAAAGCTCGACCAGATCATCGTCAATTTGCCCGCTTTATTTTTTCTCAAAAACGGGCCGTCTGTAACATAGTTTTCACCGTTTTCAATGGCATACTTCCATTCAACCTCACCTGCATGGAAAAGTGTGACAGGCTCACCAACGCCATATTTCAAATCATCCGTAAGCTGTAAAGCGCACATTGAACCGTCATGAATCTGTGTCCATTCGTGGCAGAAAACAGTATAAGGTGTGCCGTTTTCGTCAACATAAAATGTTGCATCAAGGCAGACTCTGTCTTCAGGCGTTATCGCCTCAGGAACGATTGGTAAAAATTTACCCATCGGACTGTCGGCAACAAGAATATGAGATGCTCTGTTATGTGTTGCCGATCTGAAGCTTGCGAACATATAGTACCTGCCCTTGTACTTATGCACCTCAGGTGCAAAGAAGTCCCAGTCTGCCCAGAAATCATCAGGGCGTGTGAAGCACTCGTAAGGCTCGCTCCATTCTTCGAGATCGCGGCTTGTATAAACATCAAGTCCCGTGCAGGGCTTCGGTACGCCGTTGACGCCTATTCTTGTACCGTAAAGGTAATAAACACCGTCCTCCGCGAAGATATACGGGTCTCTGATATGTATGTCTGAAAGTCTCATTTTTTTCTCCTTCATTCTTACTTTTGCTTCATTGGCAAAAGTGTTTTTTTATTTGGATTGTATTTTTGCGATGTAATGTGCAGTATAAGCTCTTCAACGGAAGCGGTAACGGATATTATGCCAAGCAAAAGACACACAGGTACTATAAACTTCGTCAGAACAAAGTACGGAATAGAAAACATAACAACGCCCGTCAGTTTGTTCATATATGTGTGAACAGAAGCAAAGCGGTGATGCTTTATTGCCGCAGTAAGATAAGAAGCAAGTCTTATAACGAGTGCTGCAAGACCGATTATCCATACGTACAAGGGAAGCTTTTCAAGCAAATTAGGAAAAATGCAGAAAAACAGTACAGAATAAAACAAAAGATCAGCAATGCTGTCAAGCTTTGCACCGAATTCCGTGGTGCTTTTTGTAATTCTTGCTATAGTTCCATCAACGATATCACTGACACCGCACAAAGTATATATTATGAAAAACGCGTCCGAAAACGTCGGTATAAACAGCAGCAAAACAAGTGAACCGATAAGTCTGAATGCTGTTATAATATTGGGAACTGTGAGTAATTTTTCTTTCATATCAACCTTCTACTTATTTTTAAACATAGGTGAATAGTCATCCTCACCTTTCGATTTAGTGAAAAGATTCACAACAAGTATGCCTGCATCCGCAATTGCATAAACGATTGCAACAACGGTAATTATAACGACCAATGTCTGCGGTGTCATATGCTTGCCGCTTGCGGTCATTCCGTTGAAATAGAACAGACCGCATATGTTGATTATCATAAGCACGGCGTGCAAAAGTAATTTCACCTGAAGCCCTGCTTTTTTAATTTTAAAAACAAGATTTATAAAAGAACAGGCAAAAGCAAAAAGGAACAATACTATATAATTATATGTTGCGATATACGGCGACTTTATATTCATAAATTCCGAAATCACGGTAAGTGAAAACAAAAAAACGGTAAATATAAGGCAGGCAATTTTCAGCCTGTCATAGAAAAATGAAATTTTCCGTTTCATATATCTACTCCTCTGTTTATAATATATCCATAATACCACATTTTTCGTTTTTGTCAACAGTTTTTTGTTGTATTAATCGTAAATTATAAAGTAATATTTTTTTCAGTAAATATTGTGAAAATACATTGAATTTTATATTCGGTTGTGGTACAATATATAGGATGAACAGAAAGGAGATGTCAAAATGGCAGAATCTATACTTGATGCTTACAAGCATCAACATAATACAGAAGCAGTTATCGATACTTCAAAAACATTAAAGATAGGTATTATCGGCACAGGTTGGATAGCCGATGCTCATATAAAGAGCTATCTTAAAATGCCTGATGTTGAAATAATTGCAGGTGCTGATCTTATACCCGGCAAGGCAGATGCATTTTTTGAAAAGCACGGAATTAAAAACGTGCGCGCATATCTTTCGCATACTGAAATGCTTGAAAACGAGCCTGAGCTTGATGCGGTAAGCGTCTGCACATACAACATGACACACGCAGAATGTACGATAGACTCCCTGAACAAGGGTGTAAACGTTCTTCTTGAAAAGCCTATGTGTGTAACGCTTGACGAGGCTGTTGAAATTTGCCGTGCAGAAAAGAAAAGCGGTAAGGTACTTTCCATCGGCTTCCAGCCCCGTTTCGACGAAAATATGAAAATGATAAAGAGACTTGTTGAAAGCGGAACACTCGGTGATATTTACTATATCCAGACAGGCGGCGGCCGCCGCCGCGGCATTCCTACACCGTTTGGCACAACATTTATTGAAAAAGAAACAGGCGGTATAGGTGCAATAGGCGACATCGGATGTTATTCACTCGATATGGTTCTCAATGCAATAGGTTATCCGAAGCCCTTGACGGTAAGCGGATATAAATGCGACTTTTTCGGTAAAAATCCCGAATATATGCCCTGCCCCGAATATGCCGAAAAGTTCGGTGTTGATGACTTTGCCGCAGGCTTTGTAAGACTTGAAGGCGGTATCGTGCTTGACTTCCGTATCGCATGGGCAATGCACGTTGACACTCCCGGTGATACGATCATTTTCGGTAAGAAGGGCGCACTTCGCATTCCCTCCACAGACTGCTGGAACGGCTCTGTCGGCGGTCCTATGAAGATTTATCACGATGTTGCAGGATCTCAGGTTGAAACAATCGTACCGATTATTCAGAACAAGGGCAAGGGACTTTTCTATAAGAAAGTACGCTCCTTCCTCGACGCTGTAAAGAACGGCAGTCCTGCACCTGTTCCCACATCACAGATCATTAAGAATCAGGCG
>JAZNEN010000159.1:0-2614 GCA_045588615.1 Eubacteriales bacterium | reverse complement strand
GATAACTATCTTATCGAGCTTCGTATAATCAACAAAATCCTTTGATGCGTTTATTTTTTCAACTCTTGCAAGCTGTTCGTACATCAGCGCTTTAAATTTTTCAGCCGCATCGCTGACGCACGCCTCATACTTCTTCATTATCTCATTCATTTATGGGAGCCTCCGATTTAAAATTTTTCTTTCAAAATTTATTTTTTAACTTTGAATTTATTTTCCGTTAATATTTACCAAGCTATCCGCCAAAGCCGTCGTTATAGATACAATTTTTCCATTTGTGCGATTTTACCAAACTCAAAAGTTGTGTAAAAATACAGCTGTTAATTTGAACTTATCCACACATTCCACACACTTTTCCACATTTCACGCGGTAAATGTGGGCAAAGTCAGCCGATTTTGCTTGGTTATCCACAGGTTATCCACATTTTTTCTGCATTGGATAAATACAATCAGTTATCAAATTAATGAATATTACCACCGTTTTTTTACATAAAACGGCTTTTTTTTCGCAATTTTTGCCGTCATTTCGACGAAAATTGTGAACTTTCATTCACAACTATTGACACGCTTTAGGACACACCTGTTCCGATGCTTTTCCGTTTAAGGATGTGCCTTCAAAATTACCGCTTAAATACTCATATTTTCCATGTGCGGCGATCATCGCACCGTTATCTCCGCACAAAGAAACGGGCGGACAATAGAAGGAAATATTATTTTTTTCACAAAACTGTGACAGCACACGACGCAAATGTGAGTTTGCAGCAACACCGCCCGATATCACGAGTTTTTTGAACTTATATCTTTCATATGCCATTTCCATTTTCTTTATAACGGAATCGCACACTGTCTTTGTAAATGAAGCAGCAACGTCAGCACGGTTTATTTTCTCGCCCTTCATCGTCGCGCGGTTTACGTAATTTATAACAGCCGTTTTAAGTCCCGAAAAAGAAAAATCAAGTGTTTCGTCTTTTATCGCCGCAAGCGGAAACTTGACAGCACTGCCGTCGCCCTCATATGCAAGTTTATCCATTTCAGCACCGCAAGGATAACTTAACCCAAGCACCCTTCCCGCCTTGTCAAATGCTTCTCCTATGGCATCGTCACGTGTTGTACCGACGGTTATCATCTCGTCATAATCCTTAACATCGATAAGTGATGTGTGACCGCCGGAAACTACAAACGCAAAAAAAGGAGGCTCGGGCGCATCTTCAAGCAGATAATTTGCCGCAATATGTCCTTTTATATGATGGACGCTTACAAGCGGTATGTTATTCGCATATGCCAAAGATTTTGCGAAATTCACACCAACCAGCAAGGATCCGATAAGTCCCGGCCGGGACGTTACGGCAATACAGCCGATGTCATTTATCGTAACATTTGCCTCGCTGAGGGCGGCGTACGTAACATTTGAAATCGCTTCTATATGCGCACGGCTGGCAATTTCGGGGACAACACCGCCGTAAAGCGCATGCTCATTTACCGAGGAAGCTATAATATTTGACAGTATTTTATCTTTATTTGTTTCAGGATCTGTAAAAATGACAGATGCAGAAGTCTCGTCACACGAGCTTTCTATACCCAATATATACATAATCAAACGGAATAGTTCATAAGTACCGCATCGTCTGTCGGATGCGAATAATATCCCGGTCTTTCTCCCACCTTTTCAAACCCGATCTTCTCATAAAAAGATACAGCGGGGATATTTTCTTTTCTTACTTCAAGTGTTATGAGCTCGATATCGTTTTCCTTTGCGTATTCAAGAAGGTTGTCGAACATTTTTTCAGCAATTCCCTGCCGTCTGTACTCTTCTTTAACGGCAATATTCATAAGCTGGCCTTCTGTAAGTATATGATAAATACCTGCGTATCCCACAACTTCTTCACCGTTAAGCGCAGTGATAAACACGGCAAGAGGATTTGAAAGCAGCTCTATAAACATCTGCTGTGTCCAAGGATCGGTAAAGCATTTTTCTTCAAGCTTTGCGATCTGTATTATATGTGCGCCGTCTAAAGGAACGATTTCGATCTCATTTATACTCGGAGGTTTATCCATTATATTAAAAACCTTTCTCAGTAACCGAATTTACCGCTTATGCTGTCATCATTGATTATCCAATCCCTGACATCATACACGGTATATTCCGTTTTTGTATTTCTTACAATAACCTTTGAAATGCCTGCATTTATAACCATACGCTTACACATCTGGCAGCTGCAGGAATCACTTATAATTTCGCCTGTTTTCCCGTCAATTCCCGCAAGGTAAAGAACGGAATCAAGCATTTCTGAACGGGGTGCAGCAATTATAGCATTAGCCTCAGCATGTATTGAACGGCACATTTCGTATCTTTCCCCTCTCGGTATACCGAGCTTATCACGCATACAGTAACCAAGATCTGAGCAGTTTACACGTCCTCTCGGCGCACCTGCATATCCGGTGCTTATTATAACGTCGTTTTTTACAATAACTGCGCCGAAAAGTCTGCGAAGACATGTTCCTCTTTCCGCAACAGTCTGCGCAATATCCAAATAGTAATTTTTCTTATCTATTCTGTCCATACCGGTCTCCGTTCATGTTTTATTGTACATTATACCTTTTTTCTGCGACTTTGTCA
>JAZNEN010000158.1:0-7092 GCA_045588615.1 Eubacteriales bacterium | reverse complement strand
CCTTGTTCGGGGCTTGGTGTTATAGGCAAAAAGCCCGATCTCCGCTATAAAGATATGGACATATCACAGCTTATAGATACGCAGTATCAAATACTGTGTTCGTCTGTAAACTATCTAAAAACGGGCGGAAAGCTTTTGTATTCGACCTGTACACTTAACCGTGAGGAAAACGATGCACAAATTGAGAAATTTTTAAAGGAAAATACGGGATATACACTCTTGTCATCACGTACACTTATGCCGCATATAAACGGTACAGACGGATTTTATATTGCCGTTATTGAAAAAAATGTCTGAACTTTTCGATATTCTTTCGTGCGACCGAAAGGAAATAGAGCAATATCTGACCTCTGTCGGTGAGCCACGCTACCGTGCGGGACAGATATTCACATGGTTACATTCCGGCAAAACATTTGACGAAATGACGAATATACCTAAATCCTTGCGTGCGCACCTAAAAGAAAATACAATAATAAAAACACCCGAAATCGAGGAAAAATTTGTTTCCCGTGACGGCACCGTAAAATACCTCTTAAGGCTGTTTGACGGTGAGCTTATTGAATCTGTATTTATGAAATACAATCACGGCAATACCGTGTGCATATCTTCCGAGGCAGGGTGTCCTATGGGATGCAAATTCTGTGCATCTACTTTGAAGGGACTTACACGTAAGCTTGCGCCGTCCGAAATGCTCGGTCAAGTGCTTGTCGTGGAAAAGGATATGGGACAGCGTGTATCAAATATCGTTATGATGGGCATAGGAGAGCCGCTTGATAATTATGACAATACAGTTAAATTCCTGCGTCTTGTTTCCGATGATAACGGTATGAACATAGGACTCCGTCATATATCAGTTTCTACATGCGGTATTGTGCCTATGATAAACAAGCTCCGTGATGAGGGGCTCGGTATAACACTTTCAATTTCGCTCCACGCATCGGACGATGAAACGAGAAGCGAAATTATGCCCGTAAACAAAAAATATCCGATAGCACAGCTTCTTGAAGCCTGTTACGAATATTTTGACAAAACAGGCAGACGTATATCATTTGAGTATACGATGATAAAGGACGTAAATGATTCGCCGTCACATGCAGAAAAGCTCGGTCAGATACTCCGAAAATATATGAGATCTTCACCTGTTCACGTTAATCTTATTCCCGTGAATACGGTTAAAGAAAGAGGATTTGTGAGAAGTGACGAAACGTCGATAACACGTTTTATCGAAATTCTTGCAAAGCGGGGGATCACCGCAACGAAACGCAGAAGCTTAGGGTCTGACATAAATGCTTCTTGCGGACAGTTGAGAAATTCAAAAAATTAACCAATAATCTTATTGCACCTTAATTAACAGGGGGAAATTTACTTATGTACATCTCAGGTATCAGCGATATAGGCGCTATGCGAAAACTTAATCAGGATAATTATTACACAAAGATGATTACCGATAAAATTGCACTCGGTGTTGTTTGCGACGGCATGGGCGGTGCAAACGGCGGATGTGAAGCAAGCGCTATTGCTATATTCGAGTTTTCGGATTTTATGCGTGAGGCACTTCGTCATTATATCGATGAATCGGGTGAATTTACATCTTCTATGTCCGATGCGCGTATGCGCCGCCTTATGACGCAGGGAATAAACCGTGCAAACGATGCCGTTTACAAAAGGTCAAAAGAAAACACGGAGCTTTCGGGAATGGGTACAACGCTCGTTTGTACTGTTTCCACGCCTGATAGAGTTTATTGTATGAATGTCGGTGACAGCCGTATGTATACTGTAGACCGTGAAAGCATTACACAGGTAACGAAAGATCATTCTTATGTGCAGTACCTTGTTGATTCGGGCGCCATATCTGCCGAGGAGGCAGAGCACCATCCCCAAAAAAATATTATCACACGTGCAATAGGAACACATGAAAGCGTAGAAGGGGAGTTTTTTGTCATTGAAAGTGCAAATATCGGACGCTTTGTTATGCTTTGCTCCGACGGACTTACAAATTTCGTCAAGGAATCACACATACACGAAATACTGATCTCAGACGGATCAGATGAAGAAAAAATACAAAAGCTTGTTGATGCGGCAAATTTCGGCGGCGGCGGAGATAATATAACCGTTGTTGTTACTTCATTTAATTAAGGAGGAACGACATGGATAATTACGAAGGATATATCGGTACTGTTCTTGATGAACGGTACAAGATAGAAAAACGCTGCGGTGCAGGCGGTATGGCGATGGTGTTCCGTGCTGAGGATATACTTATGAACCGCACCGTTGCAATAAAAATGCTGAAGGATGACATGTCAAACGATGCCGAGGCGGTACACCGTTTTATAAACGAATCTAAAGCTGTTGCTATGCTTTCACATGAAAACATAGTTAATATTTACGATGTATCGGTCAAAGAAAAGCTTAAATACATCGTAATGGAGTATATTGAGGGGGTCAATCTCAAATCATACGCAAAGAAAAACGGCGGCAAGCTTTCCTGGCTTGAAACGCTTAACATAACAGAACAGATACTTCACGCGCTTGATCACGCTCATTCGAAAAATATCATTCACAGAGATATCAAACCGCAGAATATTCTGATGCTGAAGAACGGAATTATCAAGGTTGCCGACTTCGGTATTGCAAAGCTTCCCGACAATGATACACTTACAGCGGAGAGCAAGGCAATAGGCACGGTGCATTATATAAGTCCGGAGCAGGCAAGAGGAAACGGAATTGATGCGCGAAGCGACCTGTATTCTTTGGGCATTGTTATGTATGAGCTTGCGTGCGGGAAATTACCCTTCACCGCAGAGGATCCGATATCGGTTGCAATGAAGCAGATAAACGATGAGGCAGTAAGCCCCACAAAGGTAAATCCCGACATTCCAAAGGGACTTGAACAGATAATACTCCGTGCGATGGAAAAGGATCCCGACAGAAGATATCAAAGCGCAAAGCAAATGCTTAAACACATAAAAGCGCTTAAAGAAAACCCGGATATACGTTTCCGTTCGGTCGAGGAAATAGAAGCGAAGAAAAAGAGCGGAGAAAAGAAAAAGAAGAGCAAAGAAAAGGATACAAAGAAAGAGGAAAATAAAAAATCAAACAAAAAGCGTGTTGTAGTCAAGGGCACGATGATGATGCCAACTATATACGGAGTGCTGTCTGCATTTTTGATAGTTGCCGCTGTGGTTGCCATAATTATGTTTTACCAACTGGCAAGCTCTATGCACGATACAACGAATAAAGAGGTTGAAATAGCGCTGTATACAGGCCGGGAATATACTGAATCATTGAAGTCACAGCTTGAGGATTTCGGATATAAGGTCACTGTTAAAGCGGGTCCCGGTGATGACGATACACCGATAGGCTCTATTGTTACGCAGAACGTGGCACTTGTAGGCGACAAAGATACCGAGGTCGTAATACAAAAGCAAAACAGCGCAAAAGTTATAAAATATAATCCCGAAAAAGAAAAAATAGAAATAATACTATATGTTTATCAAGGTAAACAGACGATGGCTCTTCCTGATTTTTCTATGGAAAAATCAAGAGACATCGTGGTCAATAATGACTACACGTTTGTGTTTGAAGAAATAAGGGAATACAATGATATAGTTCCTGAAGGATATGTCATTCGAAGTGAACCGGAAGCCGGTTCAACCGTTGAACTTGATGCGGTCGTAAAGCTTTATGTCAGCCGAGGAGAAAAAAATCTTACGGTCAAAATGCCTAACCTTGTAGGTATGGACGGTACACAGGCAATAAAATCTCTCATAAGCAAAGGACTTGTTGTGGGAGATGTCAAGTATTTGCCCAATGATGCGTATGAGCGCGATGTGGTCATACACCAAAGCATAACTGTGTCAACTGAGGTTCCCGTTAATACGGTCGTTGATCTTATTTTGAGCGAAGGTCCTGAAGAAACACAAGCCCCCGAAACGGAACCCGAAACGGAAGAAGAGGGCGGAGAAGATATATTCGAACCGTGGTGGCCGTTCAATGAGTGATATTAAAGGAAAAATTATATCAGGTGTCGGCGGTAAGTATACGGTTTTGACACCTGACGGCGAAATGTATAAAAAATGCTCAGCAAGGGGACTTTTCAGACTTGAAAAGATAACGCCTCTGCCGGGTGATGATGTTGTGCTGAAAAAAAGCGGCGGAGAATTTTTTATCGATAAAATATCTGAAAGAAGAAATGCTCTTATAAGACCGCCGCTTGCAAATATCGACACGTTGTTCGTGGTGTGCGCTGCCGCAAGTCCGGAGCCTTCGTATCTTTTTTCGGACAAGCTTTGCGCCATTTGTGAGCATAATGAGATAAAACCCGTTATAGTTATCACAAAATCAGAGCTTGCCCCCGATGTTGCCGGAGAAATAAGTCAAACGTATAAAAGTGTCGGATATGATGTATTTGTAACATCATCGGTAAATAACACAGGCATTGATGATCTTCGTGAATACTGCGAAAAAACAGAAGGAATATGTGTCTTTTCGGGTGAATCGGGTGTTGGTAAATCTACACTTTTAAATGCGCTTTTCCGTGACCTTAACTGTGAAGTAGGAGAGATAAGTGCAAAGATCGAAAGAGGCAAAAATACAACAAGACGTGTACAGCTTCATAAGGTTTCGGATAAAGCCTTTTTTGCCGATACACCGGGGTTCAGTATGCTCGACTTTGAGCATTTTGACTTCTTCAAAAAGGAAGACCTGCCGTTCCTCTTTCCCGAATTCAATGACTACTTATATAAATGTAAATATAAGAAATGCTCACATACGGGTGAGGATGGCTGTATAGTGTCACAGCTTGTCGAAGAAGGTAAAATTCAGAAAACACGTCACGAAAGTTATATGTCGATATACTCTGATATAAAAGACAAAAAAGATTGGGATTGAAAAGGGGTTGATTCAGAATCGGCAGTAGTACCGTTCTTGAATCAACCTCTGTATTTTTAAAAATATCATACAGTAAATATTTCCACGGTTTGCTGCGCCCCGCCACCCCCCTCGGCGGGCGCAGATATTTTCTTCGAAAATATACGGTTTAAACCTTTAAATGTTACATCATATCCAACGCAAACATTACAATTTATATTTTGGATTGAAAAAATATTTGAATTGTGATATAATATGAATGAAAAATTAAGGTTAAGACGGTATGAGAAAACTGAAAAGTTTATGATGCCGTGAAAGGAAACGGTTAATATGTTTGATTTTAAAAACAAGGTCGCTGTTGTGACAGGCGGAGCGAGAGGAATAGGCAAATGCATCTGTGAGCAGTTCAGGGCATCCGGTGCCGAAGTCTGCGTGATAGATCTATCGGAAAATGATTTTTTTGTAGGCGATATTGGTGACAAAAATATTCTTGAGGCGTTTGCGAAAAAGGTAATAGATAAATATGGACATATAGATTACCTTATAAACAATGCCGCACCGCTTATGTGCGGTATAAACGGTGGAAGCTATGAGGATTTTGAATATGCATTAAAGGTCGGCGTGACAGCCCCGTTCTATCTTTCAAAGCTGTTTGCGCCGTACTTTGCACAGGGTGCAAGCATTGTCAATATTTCATCATCCCGAGACCGTATGAGTCAACCCGAGACCGAAAGTTATACAGCTGCGAAGGGCGGTATATCAGCACTTACCCACGCACTTGCGGTAAGTCTTGCAGGGCGTGTCCGTGTTAACTCAATTTCACCCGGATGGATAGATAATAATTATACAGTTTATGAAGGCGCCGATGCTGTGCAACAGCCTGCAGGCAGGGTTGGAAACCCGCCCGATATAGCAAACATGGTGCTGTATCTTTGTTCTGATATGGCAGGCTTCATCACGGGTGAAAATATCTGCATCGACGGCGGTATGACAAAGCAGATGATTTACCACGGCGACTATGGCTGGCGCCTTGAATAAGAATATAAAACAACATCCGGCAAATATACTACAGAGGTTCAAATCTGATATAACAGGGGGCGGATTGGTTATTGGTTTCCCTTAAATGAAAGGTGATTTGGTTATGACTTTAACAAAAAGCGAAATCTCTAATATAATTTTCTCGGGAAAGGCGGAGCATTCACCCGAGGCAAAACAGTTTATCGCTGAGGCGAAAAAACAGTACGGTGTTGATATTGTTGCATGCTATCTTGACACAATGCAGTCGATGAATGTCGAGGACAAATCTGTTTGGAAATACATAGGATTTGGTAAACGTGAAAAGATAAAAAAGGCAGCGCGGTTTACCAATCATTTCCAATTGGAATTATATTACCGTAATTCAGAATTATCTGAAGATAATTTCAAAGATAGATACGGTGATGATTTGTTAAGGCTGTTAAAAAACATACTTGCGGAAAACGGATGCAATATAGAATATCGCAGAACGGTATCGACAGAGGAATATAATTATTATGGATTTCACGGTAAAAAGTACGAGGAATGGGACAAATCAAAATTTATATGTTCCGATGCGCCCGTACCATGCGAAGATTTAATATATGTCAGATCGTTTGATGAACATGCACTTTCGGAAATTCCTGCGTATGCTGCGCCCGTTCTTAACCGCAGTATAATTGTAAAGAGTATAGGCGCAAAGGTGTATGTGGGTATGGATGGCGAGAGAAAGCACTGGACTTTATATGTTGTACTGCCCGAAAACCGTTCTATCGGAGAACTCACAAAAAAGATGTTGAAGCGTGAAATGTTATTGTGCTTACATCATTTTGATAAGTTCGGTGTTGTGAAAGACAGCGATTTTTATCCCATTTTTGTCGCAGAATCAGATCTGTCTGATGATCAAAAATTTATGTTGGCGAAGGATACACCTTAGCAAATAGATCATTTATATTATTGTTTTGCAAATAAACAATAGCTGATTACTCATAATGGTAAATGATTAATTTTAGATTAGGATTCAGATTAATGTGGCTTTATAAAGTCATATTTACTTGAATCCTTTCGGAAAATGATTTTTTTGTAGGCTATATTGGTGACAAAAATATTCTTGAGGCGTTTGCGAAAAAGGTAATAGATAAATATGGACATATAGATTACCTTATAAACAATGCCGCACCGCTTATGTGCGGTATAAACGGTGGAAGC
>JAZNEN010000157.1:0-2858 GCA_045588615.1 Eubacteriales bacterium | reverse complement strand
TACAAAAGCTCCTCTGTTGTAAGCCTTTCATTTTCACAAAGATAAATTGATGAACCTTCAACACCGACAGCATCCGATGAAACGGTGATGATCTTTTTCAGCGGCGCATTTTCGATGGCTATGATCGCCGTCATTATCTTTGTCGTGCTTGCCATCGGCATCTTTTTTGTTGAATTTTTTTCGTATACCGTATCACCCGAATCACATTCAATAATGCAAGCGGATGTGGCAGATACGGAAGGATACACGGCTTCTGTGTCGGTCTGTACGAGTCCGTCACTTGATGCATATGGGTTCAGGGTAAGGCAAATTGCTGAAAGTATTGAAATACAGAAATTGACTGCTTTCCTCATATTAACTCCGTAACTTATCAAAATTTCGGTATTGACCGTGTTACATAATATGAGATAAAAACAAAGATTATTCTTCTGTTTTCATTATTTCGGAAAGGTCAAGCTCCTCAACCTGTTCTTCGCCTTTTTTGTTTTTCTTTGTAGATTTTACGATATCCTTCACCTTTGTGATGATGTCAGGTGTTTTATTAAGCAATGAAAGCACACTTGAGCCGATGTCGTTTGCAGAATCCTGCGGATTGTTTATGCTCATCATAGATACATCTCCGTCGGGCTTTATAACGAGAAATGCCACCGGCGAGACCGTAACGCCCGAGCCGCCTGCACCTGTGAAGCTGTTTGCTTTGTCATTCTGATTTTTTGTGTGCTTGCCTATATAATCAACACCGCCTGTAGCAAGTCCGACCATTATCTTTGAAACGGGGATGATCGTAACACCGGATGATGTTACTATAGGCTGTCCTATTATAGTATCAGCTTCTACTATATTCTTGATATTTTCAAGTGTCGTTTTAAGTGCATCGGAAAATTTTTGTTCTGCCATAACTTCCTCCAAATTTATATATAATCAACTATTCTGAATATTTCGGGCAAGGCGGAAAAGAGAAATGTAAAGACCTGCCCGGGACGCAAAGATATCTGTAAATGAATATCACATACCGTTTTTTCGCTTGTAAAGTCGGGTATGACGCTTATATTACCGTTATCGTTTTCGTTGTATCTTGTGTGATGAACAAGTAAAGTAATAAGCGCATTTATGCCTGCACATACAGCACCGTAAAGTATTGCTGTCTTTGCGGCATTGTCAGAGCCTAAATTTACGTTAAAGTTTACGATTTTGATTTTCAGACGCTTTGAAAATTTGCCTGTAACTGTTGAGATTATGTCGTAAACATCCGTTAAAAACGCGGGAATATCTGTGGGATGGGTGAATATATCACGAAGCTTGGATACCTTTTTTTCTTTTGTATTCGCTTTTGACCTCGCTGCGTTCTTTTTTGCAAGCTTCTTTTCTTTTTTTATTTGCTGCTTTATTTTTTTCTTTCTTGCTTTTTCCATCGCATGGTGAGAATATTTTTTTAAATTCACTTTCTTTTTTCGCGGGGAAAGTTTTATTTTTACGAACAGTATTTTTAAATAAAGCTCCGCCTTTTCCTTATACTGTATACCGAGTTTAACGGGGATGAACATAATAAGGGAGAAAAAGAGAAGTATACCGAGTAAAATGTATAAAAATACCATAACTTTTTCCTACGGTTTTATTACAACTTGTCCGTCAGCACCGACGAGCTGATAAGGCGGCAATTCGGAAATGTCGGATATTCCGAAAATACGCAAAAAATCAGGTGTTGTCTTATAAAGTGACGGGCGTCCCGGTGCATCGAGCGTACCGCAGTTTTCTATAAGACCTTTTTCAAGAAGGGAAGAAACGGTATATGTGCAGTCTACACCCCTTACACTTTCTACATACGATTTTGTAACGGGCTGGTTATATGCCACAATAGCAAGAACTTCAAGGGATGAACGTGAAAGATTGCCGCCCCTTTTTATTCCCAAAGCTTCCTTGACCTCTTCCTTGTATTTTTCGTTTGTACAAAGCTGTATACAGTCATTTAGAAACACGAGTATGATTCCGCCGTCGGAATCTGAATATTTTTCCTTTAAAAGCTTAAGTGCTTCATCAAGCTCATTATCGGTTACTGAAAGCGCATACATCAGCTTCTCACGGGATACGGGATATCCTGCGGCGAAAAGTATTGCCGAAACAGCATTTGAAGCCCTGACAGGATCAAATATCGGTGTAAGTTCGTTTTCGGTATTAATTTTGATTACCTCCCTTATGGTGTACAGTTAAGCTCAACAATGATATCAGATGGATCAAACTGTGTATTTTCTGTCTCGTGTATAAGTATTCTGTTGACCTTAAGAAGCTCAAGCACTGCCATAAAAACAGCCACAAGCTCCGACTTTGATGTGCATGCTTCAAAAAGCCTGTCAAAATGTGTTTTTCCGCCACGCTTAAGCGTTTTCATAACACCTATGATCTTTGCCGAAACAGGCACTATCTTACGCTTGATTATCGGGCGTATGTTGTCAGGTCTTTCCCTTGTTTCTTCTGCACGCTTTTCAAGCATACGCACCATCGCGCTTTTTAAAAGAGTAATATTATGCGGACAGACATATCCGGCATCGGGCGGTATTTCATCTGTTTCTTTGACAAAACGGCCCTCATATTCCTTTTGATATTCATCAAGCTTTTCTGATATCTCTTTGATGTATTTGTATTCAAGAAGTGCTTGCGCCAAAGCGGCACGGGGGTCTTCACCGTTTTCGGCAGGGCGGGGTAAAAGCATTTTGCTTTTTATAAACATAAGTTCCGATGCCATAACGATAAATTCGCCTGCAATATCCATATCCATCTTTTTCATTTCGTCAAGATACTCCATATACTGTGTGAATATCTCATTTATCGGTATATCGCAAATATCGACCTTGTTTTTGTGT
>JAZNEN010000156.1:0-17318 GCA_045588615.1 Eubacteriales bacterium | reverse complement strand
TATTCTTTCATAGTCCTCTTCATCGGCAGGGAGTATATACAGCTTTATCGGTGTCGGCTCTTCACCCGAAAGATACCGTGCAGGCTTTTCAACAACGAACCCGCCCACATTCGGTGTGTTCACATAGTATCTTGAAAATGAATACAGTCTTGAAAGATCGGGAGAAAATGTTATCGCCGCGTGATTGTAGTACCCTTTTGTAAAGTGCTTTACAAGCCCGCCCATTGCCGTATCGGTATGGGCTATCATAACAAATACAGGTCTTTCCATAATGTTATGAGTTAACTTTTATGTGTACTTTATAATCTACATTGTATACAGAGCCGTCTGCCATTGTGAAAGAAAATACGGCAAGATTTGTAAAATCAACAAGTTCTCCGTTTTTGTCAAGTACAGACTGACAGTTGATGCTTTCAAACTTAACGTCCGCTATCTGCTCGATATCTATCTCTGTTTCAAAGCAGCTCAATGCTCTTTCAAGGAAGTAATAGCCGTAATCTTCAAGAACTGTATATTCATATATACGGTTATTTCCCTGCTTTTTCTCGGAAATATCGTCAATACAGCTTGCAAATCCGAGGGTATACTCTAACATTTCGGAAAGCAGCTCAAGCACGATATCCTCATTGTATTTCGTCGTTCCGCCCTCACCGTTGAGCATCATCGTGAAGTTTTTACCGTCGGATACGGCTGTCATTGACATAGGCTCACCGTTATATGAGCCTTCGGCACTCATATCCATTATCAATTTTGATGTCAAAAGCGATGTCTGGTATGAGTATTTACATTCACCGTCCAAAATTTCTGTAATATCCGCAGCGCCTGAGATCTTGATATTCGTACCTATCTCATACGCCATACCTGTTGACATCATTGCATCGTACATCTCGGATGCTTTTGTAAGGCGGTAAAGGCCTGCAATGCTTGAGGTTTCCTTGTAGCCGTCAAACGAGGGGAATTTCACTTTATCAACGCTTTCAATATTCTTCACCTCTGTATCGACACTTACAACGACCTGCTGTGTCATACCCATTATTGATACCGAAAGGTCGATTGCCACAGACTCATTCAAAATATGGCCCTCTTTGTCGATAACTATTTTTCCCTCTGCTGTTTTGATCTTTACATCAGCACCGAGATCTTTAAGGTCTTCCATCGAAAAATCGTCAATTTTGCTTATGTCAAGGTCGGAAAGCGTTACAACGGCACCTTTTTCCGTTTTCTGTGTTTTCATAGTATTGAACGCGCTTACATATTCGCTTGTGTTCATTCCTATTTCAAGCAGATAATCTTTAAATTCATCCGCTGTCATTTTACCCTTGAAGGGTACACCGTCTATCGTCTGGTACGTGTAGCCGTTTTTGTGATATATTCCCTCTGTAAGATCCTTACCGTTGAATATCTCATTAAGATACTGTATACCGTCCTTTGTTTCCTTGAAAACGGTATTTACCGTGTATGCCATTTCCTCTTCAAGGGCATTCACCTTTGTAACGGCAACATACTCATAGCTTGACAAAGTATTCATCTTATTGTATGCCGCTTCGATAAGCGCCATAGCCTCAAGCTCATCAATCGGGTTTTTGTCAACAGGGTATACAGTTTCTATGGGTTCTTCCGATTCGGGGACGTATTCGGAAAATGGGCTCGACTCATCCGGCTTTTCGCTTTCTTTGCCGTCTGTCACCTCATCGGGTGTGGAAGGAGCTTCAGGAACTTCGCCTGTGCCGTTTTCACCGCTTTGCTCGGGAAGTGTCACTTCAATTATCGACGTTTCGCCGTTTTCATCGGTAACGATAACGGTCTGCTGTTCTTTTGCGGTGTCCTTTGCACCGTCTGTATCCTTTTCACCATCGGATGAGCATGCGATAAACGAGATCATCATCGAGCATGCAAGCAGTAAACAAATAAATTTTTTCATAATAATATCCTTTCAATGTCTATATTTTTTCGCCGAACAATGCAAATGTTTCGGCAGATGTAATTTTTACGTTTACGAATTTTCCCGTCATATCTTCATCAGACGGAAAATGTACAAGCTTAGCACCGGGTGTTCTTCCCGTATACATATTCGAGTCGTTTTTGCTTACACCGTCGCACAGCACACGGAATGTTTTGCCAACAAGAAGCTGATTTTTTTCTTTGGCAATTTCATTTTGTGTGTCAAGCAAGCGTCGGAAGCGCGCGGACGTTACCTCAGGCGGTATCTGGTCTTCATAATCCGCCGCCGGCGTACCGCGGCGCTTTGAGTATATAAAAGAATATATCATATCATAATTGGCTTCTTTTATCACTCGGAGAGTTTCCTCAAAATCCTCCTCGGTTTCCCCCGGAAATCCCGTTATTATGTCGCTTGTAACACATATATCAGGCATTTTTGCACGCATATATGCAAGAAGATCAAGATAGTCAGCTGACGTATACCGTCTGTTCATGCGCTTAAGCACTCTGTCGCTTCCCGACTGAAGCGGTAAATGAAAGTGCGGTGCCGCTTTTTCAAGCGTTGCCAATGTATCGATAAGCCTTTTGCTTGCATCCTTCGGGTGAGACGTCATAAATCTGATAAGAAAATCGCCCTCTATGTCATTTATGTCGCAAAGAAGCGATGCAAAATCGTATTTGCCCTTGTATTCTTCAATGTCAAGCCCGTATGAGTTTACGTTCTGACCAAGCAAGGTTATCTCGTGACAGCCGTTTTGCGCAAGCTCACGCACCTCGGCTAAAATATCCTCTTTAAGACGGCTCCTTTCCCTGCCCCTTACATACGGCACAATGCAGTATGTACAGAAGTTGTTACAGCCGTACATAATTGACACCCACGCTTTATAGGGCGCTTTACGGCACACGGGCAAGCCTTCTGCGATATTGCCCGCACCGTAATCGGAGTAGAATCCCCGCCGTCCGCCCGAAAGACGCTTAAAAAGTATTTCGGGAAGCCTGTACAGCATCGATGTGCCGAATAAAAAATCAACATAAGGATACCTGTGCTTTATGTCGTCGCATCTGTGCTCCTGCGATACCATACAGCCGCAGATGCCTATGACAAGCTCCTTATTTTTCTCTTTCAGATGCTTGAACTGCCCCGTTATCGAAAGAGCTTTAAGCTCCGCATGCTCACGCACGGCGCACGTATTTATCAAAATAAGATCTGCATTTTGGTCGTCATCCGTCAGGGTGTATCCCATCTCGCACGCCATTCCCGCAAGTCTTTCGCTGTCCGCTTCGTTCTGCTGACAGCCATACGTTTTGACGCACGCATAAAGCGCTCTTCCGTATTCTGCGCTTTTTTTCACCGTGATATCCCTTACACGGTGCATATATTCATATTGTTTTTCAATATCCGCCTTTGGAATCTTCACCGCGGATGCTCTGTTATCTGCCATTTTTTCAACCGTTTCTGTAATCGTACTAATTATCCGACTTTATTATATCATATATATCTGTTTTTTCAATAGTTACAAAACAAAATTTACAAATACCGCATCACATTATTTATATACTGCACCTTTTCATCTATATTGATATAAAAGTATGGAGCCCATTCAGTAAACTGTTTACTGAATGGGCTCCATATATATTTTAATATTTCACCGAATTTGACGAATCGTCACCATGTGCCCTTCGCAATGAACAGCTGAAGCGCAGATGCATCAGAAACGGACAATCTTGAATTGCCGTCAACATCTGCTTCAAAAAATTCAACAGTACCCTTTGCGCACTTTTCGGCAATTGCCGTTTGAACTCCGGAAACATCCGTAACACTGTATCGTCCATTGCGGTCTGTATCGCCGAGAATAATTATCGTATACTCATTTTCGAGATTTCCGTTATCATCAATAAGCTGAAGCTTATATCCTGTCGTCAGCTTTGAAACGGATGTCTGAACAACACCGTCAGCATCGATAACACGGACATTATTTTCATCGTTTGCAATGTTTTGCATGAATTTTTCGAGGTCTTCACCTTTTGAAGTTGACGGTTTCGCAACAACAACACCAACCGTTTCATTCACGGTATACTTACTTCCCGAAACGGGTATGGGCTTCTTTTGAGGCGGACGCACGAAATGTACAGTTGCCTCCATAATCGGCTCGTTAGCAACAGAACCTATGGAAACCTGCTCCCAATCAGTATTGCTTCCGTTGTAATACACATCTTTAAGAGAGTTGCAACAGCTGAACGCATAATTGCCTATGCTTTTTATATTACCTGACATAAAGAACGTTTCGACATTTTCACAACAAGTAAACGCCCAGTCCGATATTACTTCAACGCTGTCGGGAATCGTCACCTTCGTCAGATTTTTAGATTCGTAAAAAGCATATTCAGCAATTTTTACAACACTGTCGGGAATATCATATTCGGTCACACTGATGTCCGAAGGATATTTGATCAGCACCGTCTTATCCTTATTGAACAAAACTCCGTATTCATCATTTGAATAATATTCGTTATTTTCGTCTACGACTATAGATGTGAGGCCTCTGTTTAAATTAAATGCACCTTCACTGATATGTTTTGCACCGGTACCTATTCTTATATGTGTAATATTGTCACAACCATATACAGCTTCCTTTTTTATGCTGATAACGCTGTCGGGAAATGTTAATGATGTGAGGCTCATGCAGGCTTTGAATGCAAACATGCCGACGCTTTTAACTCCGTTGCCGATCGTCACAGATTCAAGGCTTTCGCAAAGCCAGAACGCTCCCATTGGTATATTTCTTACACTGTCAGGTATCGTTACAGATTTTAAATTTCTACAGCATCGTAATGCGCAGTCGGCAATCGTAAGTGTACCATCCTTTATGTAAAAGTCACCGCTTACTTCCCAGTCTACCAATATCAGGTGTTTTCCGATATACAGCGCCGAATCTTCATAATTAGACTTATCATTGAAATATGCTGTATCAGAAAACGCAGCAACACCGATACATTCAACACTGTCGGGGATAACTATATCTGAAATATCTACACAGCCATTAAATGCAAACTCACCGATCGTCGTAATGCCCTCTTCGATCACCACTCTTTTTATACTCGTAAAGCCTTCATTGTACCACGGTGCATAGGTAGTGTATTCATAATCTGTCATTTCACCGTTTCCGCTTATCGTAAGAGTGCCGCTGTTATCAAGCACCCATGAAATATCCTCGCCGCAAGTGCCCTCAAGTTTTGTTTCCGTACACTCACACATATAACATTTTCTGTCATAAAGTGCTGCTGTATCGCTTGACTTTTCTTCATTTTTGACCCAATCACCGTAAATGTGTATGCAGCCGTCAAAATTAAAATGTATTTTTGCATTCATCAAAGAATCATTTCTTGAATCTATCTTGATCTTTTCCCACTGTTCCTCACTGCCTCGGTAATAAACATCTGTAAGGCTTGGACAATCCGTAAACGCCAGCATGTCTATATGGGTAACACTGTCGGGAATCACTATGGATTTAAGTCTTGAACAATCGCTAAATGCACTACAATGTACTGATGTAATATACTTCGGAAGTGTTATTGATTCAAGATTTATACAATTTCCAAAAGCTCCTTCGATTCTTGTAACATTGTCAGACATTACAACAGATTTGAGATTTTCGGCATATTCAAACGCGTAAATGTCAATTTCCTCAACACTGTCAGGCACTGTATAATGTGTCTGTTTTTTGCCTATCGGATATTGTATAAGACGTGTTTTATTCTTATTAAACAGGACACCGTGTTCATCATTTGAATAACATTCGTTGTCTTCAGATACGGTTATAAATGCAAGATTTCTGCAATATCTGAATGCGGTAGTGCTTATCAAAGTAACACTGTCCGGAATAACTACGGAATCAAGGGAATGACACATAAAAAACGCTTCGGAGTCTATAGTTTTAACGCTATCGGGAAATGTTACCGATTTAAGGATTCCACAATATGCAAATGCATGTCTACCTATATCCGTAACACTGTTTCCTATTGTTACAGATTTAAGGGATTCACACATAAAAAATGCATAATCGCCTATAACGGTAACGCTATTCGGTATTGTTACAGAAGTAAGTGATTCACAGCTTCTAAATGCATCGTCCCCTATTTTCGTAACACTATCGGATATCGTTACATCGGTAAGATTTACGCAAAATTCAAATGCACCGTTACATATATTCGTAATACCGTTTCTTATTATTACTTTTTTGATCAGCGAACGGTGATCATCCCACATTTTGCCGGTCATATCACCTTCGCCCTTTACAACGAAAGTACCTTCACTGTCAATCAGCCAAAAAATTCCTTCTCCGCATTCACCCGAATCAATAACAGTTACATTAAATACCGTTTTATCTTCGATACATCCGCACGAAGCGCATATTCTTTCATAATATTCACTGTGTTCATCAGACAAGATTTCATTTTTTATCCATTCGCCGAAAGAGTGTCCTGCCGGGAGCTTCTCGACCGCATCTTCGCCGCACGCAGGGCAATACGCATGCTTTTCGCCGTCTTCGGTACAAGTCGGCTCTTTACCTACTATCCATTCAAGAACATTATGAAAATGTATTTTTGTATTTGTAAGATTTTTATTTCCGCATGCTACGGAAATTGCAGACCATTCTTCCTCAGTGCCGTTGTAATAAACATTCGCAACGCCTGCGTAATCATTCTCATTATATCCACTTGCAAAAAACGCATATTCATCTATACTTACAACACTGACAGGAATAGTCAGCGATTCTAATAAATGATACACATTGTCGTCACGTACTATATCAGGTTCAATATATCCAGTAAAACCCTCAGGGAACGGATAACCCTCGGGTGCATCCCCAAACGCACATTTGGATATAAGCGTAACTCCATCGGGAATAACATAGGATGATCCTACTTTGCCGGTAGGATATCGAATAAGATGCGTTTTATCTTTGTTGAACAGTACACCGTATTCATCACTTGAATAATATCTGTTTTTTTCATCAACTGTTATATAGCAAAGTTTTGTACAACCGTTAAATGTACGTTCATTTATTTTTTCAACACTTTCAGGTATTTCTACTGATATTAAATTCGAGCAGTCCATAAACGCTTCCGAACATATACTGTAAATGCCGTCCTCAATAATAACTTTTTTAATCTTATCCCAATCGGAATATGTCCAATCATGAGCAGTGACATATCCTTTCCCTCTTATTAAAAGAGTGCCGTCATCAAGCAAAACAGCTGTTTCGGTTGCACCGCTTTCATACTCTTGTACGATATCCAACAGTTGAACATATCCGCATTCGGAGCACTCTCTTTCATAAGTGCCGCCACCGGGACGCAATATCATTTCACCGTAACTGTGTGCTTTAGCGGAATGCACTTTCGCATTTAAAAGAGGATCGTTTCCGCTTGCTATATCAATACAATCCCATTCTTCGGCATATCCGTCGTAATAAACATCGCGAAGATTTAAGCATTCTGCAAATGCGATATCGTCTATGTAGACAATACTCTCCGGGAGATTTACAGACAAAAGATTACAACAGTCAGAAAACACTCCCCGGGATATTCCGCAAACATCTGCACGGACATCCACCGTGGTAAGTGAGCTGCAATATGAAAACGCATATTCTTCTATTGCCGTAACACTTTCCGGTATTACAAAGGACGTAATATTTAAACAACCGGCAAATGCACTGCTTTCTATTCTCTCGACGCCGTCCGGTATCGTCAACGATGTAAGACCGGTACACTCTTCAAATGCCGCAATTCCTATACTTGTAACAAATTCCGGGATAGTAATTGATTTAACATTGTCAAATCCAAAAAATGCAAATGAGCCTATCCTTGTAATGTATGGACTGATTATAACATTTTTGACATCAAGGCGGTATTGACACCACGGTATTTTATGCGGTACTGAATAATCATTCATTTCTCCTGTGCCGCTTAGGATAAAAGTACCGTTTTTGTCAAGTTGCCAAGTAATATTAGCTCCGCACTTACCGGAATCAATGTAACTTTCTTCGCAGTTGAAATGTACCGCAGCATTCAAAAGCTCATCGTTATAATTTTCTACCGCGATACTTCTCCACTGATATTCATCTCCTCTGTAATACACATCTGTAAGGTTAACATCTTCTGAAAATGCATGCTGTCCTATCGACGTAACACTGCACGGGAGAGTAATACTTTTAAGGCTTTCACAAAGCGCAAATGTAAATTCGCCTATGCTTTCTACACCTTCTGAAAACGTTACTTTTTCAAGTGCAGTGCATTCTGCAAATGCATCACTACCAATGTTTGTAACACTTCCGGGTATAGTTATATCAATAAGACTGTTGCAGAACGTGAACGCCTCACCGCCTATGCTTTCTATACCTTCCGAAAGCATTACATTTTTAAGGGCTGTGCATTCCGAAAATGCACCATAACCAATGCTTGTAACATTGCCGGGTATAGCTACATCAATAAGACTTTCACATCCCCAAAAAGCCCAATCGCCTATACTCGTAACACTTTCCGGGATATATACGCGGGTGAGATTTTCGCACCCGCTGAATGCATCAGCACCTATTGCTGTAACACCGTCTCGCATTATGACCCGCTCGATATATTCCATATTACAAAACGCAAAATCATCTATCATCCCGGTACCGCTTATGATAAGAGTACCTGCATCGTCAATCATCCACTCAAGGTCATCTCCGCACATGGATGCATTTTGCCTTGGAACAGCGGCGTCAGCCGTTTTTTTATCTGTTGTATATGCAGTCACTGTTAACGAAAAAAACATCACCGTGCAAAGCAAAACAGATAACATCCTTTTGATATCCATAATTTCCTCCAATGTTAAAATAATATTCGTTGCACACCAATTTTACCACAAAAAAAATTTAATATGTTAAATAATTGTAAATTGTATAAATCTTTATACACTTTATGCACCTCATCTCCATACGATAATTCTACTTACTATGGAGATTATGTATAACTTTGTAAAATGCATACTATCCATTTAAAAGTGTTAAATTTGCGAATATGCTTGACATTTTTGATTTATTTGCTATAATGTAATTACAGAAGTAAAAAAAATTTTATTTCAGGAGGAAATATGAAGAAAATAATTTCTATTTTGTTAGTTGTTGCAACTCTTCTTACAATGTCGTCCATTTCGGTATTTGCTGAAGAAAAGTTCGCAACAGTTGAAGCACTTCAGTTTGCAAAGAAACATGAACCCACAATTGACGGTGTCGTTAATGTCAACGAATGGGGCGCACCTACAGTAGCAAACGCTGACGAAAAAAACCCCGTTGTTGACCTTGAGATCCCCGGCTCACGTATGGAGTTCTCCATGTGGACACGCTACAACTTCCAGGGCTTCTACCTTGCTGTAGTTGCTTACGATGACCAGCACTGCAACGCAAAGGTCGTTTCCGACCGTAACAGCATCTGGAACGGCGACTGCTTGCAGGTTCGTCTTGACGCTTACGGCTGTACTGTTGACCAGGGACTTAACCCCACATCAAACAGAGACGGTAACTGGCACTCCTCTTACAACGAATTCGCATTTGCTCTCGGCGATGACGGCAATACATACGCATACAGCTGGCACGGCGTTGTTGACCACGAGGACCTTACAGGCGGTAACGGCAGATACGTTGTAAAGCACAACGCTTCCAAGCAGGAAACAACATATGAGCTGTTCATTCCGTGGGAAGTTATCCTTCAGACACTTCCCCACGTTGGTACAAAGCTCGGCTTTGCTATCTCCGTAAATGACGGTGACAAAAACACAGGCCTTTACCAGAACCACATTGAATGGGGTACAGGCGTTATGACAACACGTGACACGAACATATACGGTTCAAACCGTCTTGTTTTCGTTTCAACACGTGCAACAGGCGGCGACGAATTGGTTGACCCCAATGTAGCTGTTACACTGCCCCCTGTAGAAGATCTTGAAGGCGACAGCATATTCTTCACATTCGAAGATTCAATAATCAAGAAGCTCAACGCTATGGGTAACGCAGGTACAAAGGATATGGAGTATACGATCAACGATGACGGCTCCGTACAAATGGCTTTGACAGGTGAAGATCCCCAGCTTTGGATCGACGTTAACGCAAAGTACGGCATTGAAGCAGGCGATTACAGATACGCTGCTCTTTATCTGAAGACAAATGAAACAAACTGGGGCGAATTGTTCTTCACAACAAACGCATCCCCTGAAATCGACCCCGGTCTTTCCGTTATGTCGGAATACGTAGAGGTTGAAGGCGGTCAGATCGTTGTTCTCGACTTCCAGTACTTTATGAATGACGAAGCATCGGGCTTCACAGACGGCGAATGGAACGGACGTATACTCCAGCTCCGCTTTGACCCCGTAAACGAAGTAACAGATACTCTTACATCCGAAATGACACTTTACGCTATCGGCTTCTTCAAGAATCTTGAGGATGCACAGAAGTTCAACGTAGAAGGTCTCACAGTTGAAACAGACCCCGGCGCGGCAATTGATCCCGTTGAATCCTCTGAAGGAACTGAAGCTCCCGCAGAAGATACAGCGGCTGAAACAGATGCTGAAACAGCAGTTGCTGAAGATTCTGACACAGCAGAAGCAACAACACCTACAACTACAGATGATAAAACAGATGACAAGGGCGGCAACACAGGCATTATAATTGCCATCGTTGCAGTTGTAGTTGTTGCAGTTGCGGCAGTTGCAGGCATCGTTATCAAGAAGAAAAAGGCGTAAATCAAACAAATATAAATAGGGTGTTGGATACCAACACCCTATTCTGTTAATTTTCCCTTTGCATTTTCCTTCGATTCATTCGTGCGATTCACAAATTGCCCCCGTAATAGTTGGGTTTATCTCCATAAAATTCAACGTGTTGGCGCGCACACCCGCCCCCCCACGGTCGGAAGGCGTTACGGTAGTACGCCGAACCGACAGCCTCGGGTGTTGGCGCGCATATTTCCTGCGGAAATATATTTTTTGCCCATTTTATTCACCCCCTCCCCGACTTCGTCGGGATGCTCTCTTCCGACACACTTCGTGCTTACGGAGAAGGTATATCCTTATAAGGAAATTTATTTTATGAATGAACAATTTTCACGAACAGAAGCGCTTATAGGAATTGATGCGCTGGAAAAAATCAAAAATTCAAGGGTGCTGATATTCGGCATCGGCGGTGTCGGCTCATATACAGCCGAAGCGCTTGCGCGTGCAGGGGTCGGACATCTTACACTTGTGGACCCCGACACGGTTGCTCCGTCGAACATCAACCGCCAGCTTTACGCTTTACATTCCACGCTCGGCATGCTCAAGGTCGAGGCGGCAAAAGCACGTATAAATGACATAAACCCGACAGCCGACGTTCTTTCTCTGCCCGTTTTTTACAGTGCGGAAAACGAAAACACGATAGATTTTTCAAATTACGATTATGTCATTGATGCCATTGATACTGTCACATCAAAGCTTCTTGTAATATGCAACGCAAAAAAAGCAAACGTGCCTGTGATAAGCAGTATGGGCACGGGCAACAAGCTGAATCCTGCCGAATTTGAGGTATCCGACATATACAAAACCTCAGTCTGCCCGCTTGCAAGGGTAATGCGGCGTGAGCTTAAATCCCGCGGCATAAGATCCCTCAAGGTCATTTATTCAAAGGAAGAACCGAAAAGCGTGTCGGGCGGAAGAATACCCGCCAGTATCTCCTTTACTCCCCCCGTGGCAGGTCTTATAATCGCCTCTGAGGTTATAAAAGATATAATAAAATAATTGCGTTTTACTTCGCATTACAATTTTCCACTGAAACAAATCACATCAAAACCAACTTTAAAGAGGTATATAAAAATGAAAAAATTCACCGCATTTTTATTAATTTCCGTGTTGATCCTTTCTTTTGCTTCATGCAGCAAATCGGAAAATTCCGAAACAGAAAAAGCCGATGCAACAGCTCAAAGCACAGAAAGTACACGTTCTGACAGCCCCTATTCAGAGGAGATCAAGGAAACAGCCCCCGAAGAAACCGAAGAGGTAACCACCGACGAAGTAACTCTTCTTCCCGAAAAAGAGGCATTTGAGGAGCTGAACTATGCAAAGGTCATCGTAGACGGTAATGAAATCGCAGATCCAATATACGCTTTGGTAAATAAAGAAAAAAAGACCGCTGAATTTGCCATAACAAGCATCATGAAAGCGCTTGGGGCGACAGTTACATGGGACGGCGACAAAGTAACAATTAAAAAAGACGGCAATGAATTGGTTTTTGACACATCACTTCCCGATTTTGGTATGCCGCAAGCACCCGGCTCATCGCATTATGTACGCAGTGTCGTAAACGAAGATGTTATTATTGACCGTGAATCGGCAAACCCATTCATCCGTGCATCAGGATATTCCGTCAAGATCAATTATGAATTGGGAAAAATAAACATCATTCCTCTTTCATAATAATCGTAGTATAGTTTATAAAAAGCGCCTTGCCTGCACCCCCCACAGTTGACGAAGTCAACTGCCTGCAGGCAAATGGCGCATATTTCCTTTCGGAAATATATTCGTAACATTAAAACAGCTTACTATTTTTTAATATTTCCCGCTTCAAATAAAAACGAAACGGTAAATTCGCATCCCTTAAAAAAAGCTTTTTTGACAAAAACAGAATTAACATCATATAACGCTTCAACATATTTTTCCACAGCATCCTTTTGCTCATCATTCAGCAAAGCATTTAATTTTTCATTTAGCTCCGCTGCCTGCTTTATCATATTCCGTTCCTCAACCGTATCGACCTCGGAGCTTTTTTCCCAGAAATATTCGCTCCACAATTTTTCAAGTGTTTCTTTCATTTCATTTCTCCTTTAAAATTAAAATAATTTGGATATGTGACCATTATAGCATTCATTTGAATGCGTGTCAAGCATTTTTTTGAATGCTGAGCTATAATATTTTCATCAAATTCAATTAAGAACAGGAAATATTATATGTACATCTACCAAAGATTGAAAGATATCAGAGATGATTCTGATAAAAAACAGGAGGATATTGCACTGATTTTAAACATTACCAGACAGCAATATCAACTTTATGAAAGTGGAAAACGTGAAATGCCCATGCACCATTTCGTAACATTGGCAAAATATTACAATATTTCTCTCGACTACCTTGCAGGTCTTACAGACGCACCTAAAAAACTTCAATAATAACTATCAAGGTATTATATTGTAGTACTTTGTTTCATCTGAATCTTTACAGCAGGGCGCCATGCCTGCACCCCCCACAGTTGACGAAGTCAACTGCCTGCAGGCAAATGGCGCAGATTTCCTTCGGAAATCTATTTGTAAACTTTTAAGTGAAACAAGGTACTACCAAGGTTATATTTCAACATTTCACACCGTGCATTGCCCATGCGGACACATAAAAATATCGAAAACAAATAAGGCGGCTCATTTCCCTGAATGAGCCGTCCCATTTTTTATATGAATTGCGCCGTGGCAGTTGTGACTTTCCCTTTTCGTCCGTTTTGAATTTTTTTAAAAGTCTTACTGCCAGAGTCTTATGACACGTCTGTACGCTTCTTCAACCTGCTTTGTTGTATACTGCGGATGATCGGTGAGCATAGAATCCCTGTAAAGGTTAATAAAGACCGTATTGGGATTCGTTCCGACTCTCGTCATCATCTCACATATCTGTCTTATCTTGCCGTCATCATCCTCCTCGGCACGTTTATCCAATAGTCCCTCACGAACCTCCGAAAGCAGCTTTGAATAGTAGCTTCCGTAAACGCTCTGCGCCGCTTCGGTATTTGTTCCGACAAGCGAATCGTAAAGCGCCTGCATCTCATCCGCATTTTTGCACGCGGCAAGCTTTGACAGCATATCGTTATACATAACAGCATTGTATGCAGAGCCTCCGGATGTACCTCCGCCGGATGATCCCGAAGAACCCGAATAAGCCTGCTTCTGAAGCTCATACTGCTTTTTCTTCCAGTAATTTTCCTGTTCGAGCTGTTCTTTCTGAAGCTCCAACTGCTCATTTTTATATGCCATATCCGCAAGCTCTGTATCCGCCTGAAGCTGTGCTGTTGCTCTTTCGCTTTCAAGCTTGGCAAGTTCTGCCTGCTTTTCTCTTGCGAGCTTTTCTTTGGCTGCTACCTGCTCGGAATTAAGCGTGCTGACGTTATTTTCGTAGTTAAGCTCCTGCTTCAGCCTTGCATCTGCACCGATACCGCTGTTTGCATAACCGCCCTCGTTTACAAAATAATCGAGGTATTTTTCAGCCTTTGCACGGTTGCGTGAAAGCGTGTCACGTGCTTTTGCATAGTCAGACTCATTCTGAGAAAGACTTCCCTCGTAATTCTGCTCCGTCAGCTTTTTAAGGGTATCGTAAACCGCATCGATATTCTCCTTTTTGTTGCTGTTAAGCAGCTTTGAAAGCATTTCATAGCTTTCGTAAGATTTCGTATCTCTGTTATAAGATGACAATTTATACCTCCTGTCTTACATATCCGTAAATAAGCACCGTACCGTTTTTGCCTGCAACGGAGCCCCAGCCGCCGCCACCGAATCCCATAGGAAATCTGATGCTGTCGCTGACCATAGCGCCCTTTGCTCCCGTTCCGTAGCCGACGCTGTCGCCGCCGCATCCGCATTCAAGCGCACCGTCATCGGGCACGGCATCTGTTGCGCCTATGCCGCCGCCTCTTGCGCGTGGAGTTGCACTGTCAGCACCCTCACCGCCTGAGGCGTACTCATAAAAATCAGCAATTTCGCCCTCATTCGTCATATACGTCGTTTCTCCGTCATATGGCATAATGTTTGTGCAAGGCGCACCGCCCGCACCGACGCAGACGGTGTATTTTCCGTGAAGCTCCCTGCCGATGATCTGTGTCACGGCACCGCCGCCTCCGCCGTATTTTACCGTGCCGTTATATCCTCCGCCGCCTCCGCCGACAAGAACGATATCGTATATCCCCGTGAATGAGGGAAAATCATCCGTGTCAAATGTGAATACTCCCGCTGAAGAATATTGCTTCAACAGTCTTTTACACGGAATATATCTGTACGCACCGTCACCTACGGCGGTATTTGTAAGCTCATCAAGGATCTGGGGAATAAGCGTTTTATTTAAATATTCCTTTATTTTTTTTGCTCCCTCGTCAAACTTGCTTTTCACCTCATCAGCCGTATATTCGGGCGCTGTAGGGCAAGTGGGCAAAGAAGCGATTATGTCAAGATCTTCGTTGAATGTTGATATTGCCAAATTTAAATTCCTTTCATTTCACTTTATCTATATAGTTTATACTGCACCAGGATTTGAGCTGTCCGCCAAGCTCACCGTTTGCTCTGTTTACCCTTTCGCCGAGGAGCACGCACTCATCGCCCCCTCTGTAAACGGTTTTCCCGTCACTGTCCGAATCCTTCATCACAACGTAATCATAGTTTTTCACCCACGGAGAAAATGGATTGCCCCCGGGAAAATACGTCGTCACACCGTTTTTCAGTCTCACGATATCTCCCGTAGTTATCCTTTGTTCTTCGGGTATTTCAAGCTTCTGACCGATATATATAAGATTTGCGTTTTCTATTGAATTAGCCTTAACAAGTTCTTCGACACTTACCCCGAACTGTAAGGCTATTTTTGAAAGCGTGTCACCCTTTTTTACGGTATATACATTTTCGCCCTCAGCCTTTTCGGACTCAGAAAGCGAAAAATGCTGCGCTATGACTTCTGCCTCGGCACGCGCTATAAGGCGGAGATTGCCGTCATCAAGCAAAAATGCACATTCCTTCTCGTTTGTATGGAATCCGTGTTCAACTATAAACGAGTATTTTACAGAACCGCCCTGCGAATTTCTTATCACACCGTAATAGTCATACTTTTTGCCTCCGCTTTCGTATATCCTCGTCATAACACCGCGTTTATACGTGTTGCCCGTTTTCTCCTTCATAACGTCAACAACTTTATCGACAATTTTTGACAAAAGCTCACGGCTTTCGGGAAGATTTATCGAATAAAACGAGGAAACTCCGCACGCCCTTTCGTTTGAGGCTGCATTTGAGTGAAGAGATAAAAACAGCTCAGAGCCGTTTTCAACAGCTGTATTTCCTCTTTTGGAGAGTGTGGGATCGTCGTCAACACGGTTCTTTGTCAACTCGACATCTACACCGTATTTTTCAAGCTCCTCTTTTAAAAATCCCGCAAGGCGGAACATTCTCTGCCCTTCATAGTAATCGGCAAATACTCCTCTGTTGTCCTTTTCCCCGTGTCCGGGGTCAAGTGTTATCTTAATCATCTGTCTCCTCCGTAACAGTTATCTTTACAATGTCAAACGCTCCGTTTGATGCGCACGATACAAGCACGGCATTGACCGGACACAGGCAGTATTCCGATATACCGCCCTGTCCTGTAAAATATACTGTCAAAAACAACAATACAAGTGCAAAAAGATATGACACTGCCCTTGTCGGCACATAAAACGGCAATTTATCAAACAGCCCTTTAAAAAACTGTGTCAGAATAGCTACACATACAGTCGCTCCCGAAAATCCCGCAAGCATCTGCCATGTGAAAAAATCATTTATCTGCAAGCACATCACCTCTCTTTCAGATTGAAACGAAGTGAGCAAGCACATAACCGATAAGTCCCGATACAACAGAAGTCAAAACTGCATTTATAAGAGTGTTCCATCTGTTTTTCGGGGCAAGCTCCAGGGCATTTATTCTGCCGTCCTGCGTTTTCAAAGTATCGTTTGTGTGTTTCAGCTCCTCCGTCAGGACAATAAGCGTTTCACTCATTGTCTTTATTTCTTTTGTAACTTCTTTTATATCATCTATCTGGTGCTGGAGCGATTTTATCTGCATCTGATGTCTTTCGACACCCAAAGCTATTTCATCAAAATTCATTAATTTATCACTACTCTTTCAACTGTAGCCCTGCCGTCAGGCTCTGAATTTTCAATGATAAGCCTTATACTGTCAAAACGGCGAAGCCTTATCCTGTGACGTGTAAGTGTTGGCCTGCCCTCGCATTCAAATGAAAAATTTGAAAAGTCAAGTGCTGAAAAATCGAGCACCACATTTGAAAACTCACCGTTTTGACCCACGCTTATCCTCTCACCGCTATTTGGAACAAGAGTTATTTTTACGTTACTGCACGGCTCCGGAATCAAAGATGCGTAGATCATATACAGTCTTTTTTTATCAATTCTGCCGAAATTGGCAAATCCGCTTTGCCACACAGCTCTGTATGCACTTCCGTTGTCCGTGTAAACAGCGGGATCAAAAAGATATACCCCCGCAGGATTTACAAAAAGCGCCTCGCCGTTGTATTCGTATATATCAGCAG
>JAZNEN010000155.1:0-1626 GCA_045588615.1 Eubacteriales bacterium | reverse complement strand
GAGCGCTTTTGTAAATGTGTATTTAAAATCAGTTAAGAAAGGAAAGGACTTAAAGCTATGAAAAAAATAATATCATTAATTCTTTGTATCACTATGTTTTCACCATTACTCTTGATATCTGCAAATGCTGACACAGCAATAACAAAAACCGAGGCGGCAGAGCTTATAAGAAAAATGGCTGATTTTCACTATATGCTTGTAGGCTTGGACGATGAAGGTTACATATCAAAACTTCCCGGTGTAGAAGTAACCGATAAGGATTTATATGATCAATTGGTTAAAATAAGCGGGCATTATCCGTCTGAAAATTTAGTGTTCTTTTTGGGTGGCGGTGAGTACGGGGAACTGTCATATTGGCATGACCGTCTCGGTGAATTTTTGACTGAGGATTATGTCAAGAAGAATGTAGAATTTCATCATGCGCTTTATGAGCTTGACGATAGGATCTATTTCGTTGGTCCGGCGTTCTATGCAGTAGCACCGGGATTTCCTGTGCTTGTTTCAGATGGTGATGAACCGCTTGAAGACCATATAAAAATCGTTGATAATGACACGGTATTGCTTGAAGGCTTTTTTGACGACAGACAGTGGATGCCCGTTGATTTTGAATATACGGAAAACGGCTGGCGTATTTCGGGCGGTGAAGGAACAAAGCGTTTTATGCGTTTTGCATCGCACTCAATAAAAGTAAGCGAAGCGGAAGACCTCATACGTCAGATGGTTTCCATGAAAGGTGTAATATCATCCGACGGTGACAGATATGCGGAATATATATTTGTGGGCGATCTTCCGTCAACACCTGTAAGCGATAAGGCTTTGTTAAAACAGCTTCACGAAATAAGCCGTTTGCCTGATTATATGAGATTTTATAAGCTTGACGGTGAATACGGAAAGGCTTCATTCTGGTTTGACCGCCTGAAAAAGTTTTTGACCGATGAATATATCGACGAAAACTTAATGCTTACTAGAACACTCTGGCAGATCGGTGACGATGTATATACGCCTGAAGGTATAGGATATGCATCAGCCCCCAATTTTCCTTATATGCACGACGACATAGGAAAGTGCATAACAAAGATCGATAATGATACTGTTCTGCTTGAAGCGGAATTTCATGGATATGAGCCGACAAAATACAGAATAGACTTTGAATATACCGAAAACGGCTGGCGCATTTCCGGCGGTGAGGGCGCAAAACGTTTCCTCGGCAGAATGTATAAGGAATATTATCAGGAAAATCCCGAAACGGGCGACGATGCGGTAATAATTACCGTTTGTATGACAGTGTCGGTTATCGGTATTGAATACGGCGTAAACAAGCGCAGATTTGCAAAGTGTGAGTGATTGCGAACAGCTTGAATATTAAAACGGCGGGAAGTGTATCCCGCCGTTTTTTGTGACACTTTTACAAATTGCGATATATAGATTTATTCAATAACACAAATTTAAGCAAATCTGTCGACATCTGTTGACAATATAAAAAAATTATGATATAGTTTAATTGTAAAGAGTATTGTCTATACAGATACCCAAGCAGTGAGCGCTTTTGTAAATGTGTATTTAAAATCAGTTAAGAAAGGAAAGGACTTAAAGCTATGAAAAAAATAATATCATTAATTCTTTGTA
>JAZNEN010000154.1:0-5765 GCA_045588615.1 Eubacteriales bacterium | reverse complement strand
CCCCGGTACAGGCAAGTCCACAGGAACCGTTGTAGATACCCCCAAAGAAAACATAGTTTACAAATTCTACCTCAAGCAGGCAAACACAGGCAAGGTTCTTTACATTGACGGCGGTCTTGACGCTGAAAAGGGAAGATATCTTACAATGACAGAGGATTATTCCAAGGCGCTTGATGTATATGCGGAAACAGTTAACGGCGGTTACAAGTTCTTCGTAAAGATCAATGGCGCAAAGAAATATATTGACCTTTATCACAACGAAGAAGGCAAGTCCTCTTTGAGATATGCTGATTCAACAAAGGCTGTATTCAAGTACAATGCTGAAACATATGCTTGGGAAACAACTGTTGATGAAAAGACATACTACATCGGTACATATAACACTTACGAAACAGCAAGTGCTTCTTTGACATCTTATATCAAGGCTTCCAATACAAGAAAAGAACAGTTCCCCTTGGAGCTTACAACAGAAAAGATCACAGACATCCCCACACCTCCCGCAGAAACTGAGCCTCCTACACAGACACCTACAGGCTCAGGTGACTATGTTATCAATAAAAACGGTTTCAAGGTTCACACACCTGATTGCGGAAATGCTGAGAAAATGAGCGAAAAGAATCGTATTGATTTCGAAGGTACGATCGACGAGCTTAAGAAACAGTATCCCGATGCGGTTGCTGCAGGATGCTGCAAGCCTTTCTAAGATTTATTTCTGAATATAGCAAAAATCCGGCAAATGCAAATTTGCCGGATTTTTTGTTAAATATCAAAATTTATACTTGAAATTTGTATTATTAAGTTATATAGTAAAGAAAAATAGAGAGATAAAAAATCTGAAAGATGATTTTATAAGGAGTATAACATATGAGAAAGCTGACAGCACTTTTGCTTGCTCTTTCTATTTTGCCACTTGCATCCTGTGAAAAAACGGAAAGTGAAATAACCGATGTAAATACCGATGAAAAGACTGTAAATACAAGTGTGTACACAGATGTAAAGACAGATACAGAGGCAGAGACAGACACAGACACGATTATTGAGTCGGAATATCCTGAATCGGATATAACCGAATCAAAACAAACCGAAGCGGAAATCTCGGAAACTGAAATGGTCGAGACAGAAATCATTGAGTCACATGCACCTGCTACACGTGCGCCTGATACACAAAATCCTGCCGAAGATTCCGAGACGGTTGCACCCACTCCGCCCACCGATAACAATACAGCACCCATACCGGGAAAGGCTTATAAGCTTCACGCTAAATTTGCAAGCACATCGGTTTATTTTATGGGTGATATATGGGGTAATAAGCTTGCTGTAACTTCAAATAAAAGCAAAGCGATAAATGTTTTCGTTGAGAAGTCGGGTGATCAATATTATATCTATTGTGAAAAAAGAGAAGGTAGATTATATATTGCATCTGAAGGAGAATTCTCGCATTGTATTAATACATACATAAAAAGACCGCCGAGTGCTTGGATTTTTGATGATGAAAGCGGAACATTTATTTCGACTGACAACGGCAAATTTATCGGAATATGTCTGACGGAAGGATATATGGAGATGAGGTGCTACGATAAATCGAATCTTGATAATACAAGGTATTATTCTGCAGCTAAATTTGTTTTATAACTTTAATATCAAAACTGCCCGATACAAGTCGGGTAGTTTTTATATTTAATATTTTGTACTTGATATTTATATTGTTTTGGTGTATAATGAAGAAAAAATATAAAAGGGTAAAGTGAATATGAAAAAAATTCTTGCGATTTTATTAGCATCGCTGTTTCTTTTAAGCGGTTGCAAAGGGAATGTTGATACTGTAACGACATTTTCTGATGTAACAACAAAAGCAGAGCAAACTGATAAGGCTGAGCAAACAGATAAAAATGAAACAACAGCACCGTCGCAATCTCAGACGGATGCCGTAACCGATGCTGTAACAGACGCACAAACAAATGCAGTTCAGACAGATAAAGTCACAACATCGGAAGATGTAACGGTTGATGAGCCTGTTTTTGAAACCGATCCTTACGTCGGTGTCAACAAAGCAGAGTTTTATGCAAATTATAAGCCTGCGGTAAGTGCTTCGGATGCATATTACAGAACACAGCATTTCTTAATGTCGGGTTCAATTGAAGCACAGGACGAAGATCCTACGATAAGCAAAAACAGACCGAAGGAAAACGGGCTTTTGGTACGCAATTCCGGCGGTAAGTATTCCGAGGATGGAAAAACGTATTATGTCGTTGATGCAAACGGTAAGGTCGTGAACCGCATTTACAAGGAAGGCGCATATGTAACGCTCGATGAAGTGGCGGCTTATGTGTTCGCATTCGGTGAGATTCCTCCGAACTATCTCAGCGCAAAAAGCGGAAATCCGAAAACACATCCGTGGGGCAAATATTTAAGAGTTAATCACTCAAGATTCTTCGGTGATACTGACAAGTATCCTTATGAACCCGAACTTCCGAATATAAGTGGCTGCGGCGGTGATTTCGATTATTTTGAGCTTGATATCGGCACAACAGGCACAAGCGGAGATCCTTCATATAAGCCTTATTTGTATAATGACGGAACAAAGCTTACGCGCGGCGCGGCGCGAATCGTTTACTCAAGATTCGATGCAAACGGCGACAAGATAATTGATATAAATGAAAAATATCTTTTCTATACAAACAACCACTATAACGATTTCCGTGAATATCTGAACTATCAAGGTGGTTGGGGTGAAATATTCGGAAATGTTACCGGCGGCGGTAAGATATCTGATAAATATAACTGCAACCCCACACCGTACGTTGAAACGGCACGGCGTGACCTTACAGCATCATAATTCTCATAAAAAAGCTGACTTGAATTTTATCAAGCCAGCTTTTATTTATAAGTATACTATTTTTGTATGATTATTGAAAACCTCAAAATTTGTCCTTGTATGGAGCAGGGGAGTTACCGAAATTATTCCGTTATGCACCGCAACGGTATCACGGTTCAAGTCATCGGGAAATTCATCGGGAATTTGCTCACCTGTCTGTATATACATATCCTCACCCGTCTTTTCAAAACGGTCTGAAAAATACTGCGTACCCTGGTACGTCAAGCGTATTTCAGTTGCTTTTTTAGGTATATTTACGTTATAAAGCGGGTTTTCCTTCAAAAGGTCATTGTCGCAAATGTATTTATAAGCGATATCAAGATATTCAGCCGCTTCCTTTTGCCCGTCAAAAAACGCAGAAAAAGCAATAGCAGGAGTTTTATTTTTTGCTGCTTCAAATATTGCACCGACAGTGCCCGAATAAACTATGTCCTCACCTACATTAACACCTCTGTTTATACCCGAAAGGACGATATCATATTTCCGGTCAAGTCCGAGAATACCAAAACGCACGCAGTCAGCAGGAGTTGATGCCATTGAATATACCGTAAGACCGTCCTCCGAATGTACCTTTTTTATTTCTGTCGGATGTATAAAATCAATAGCATGGCTTGTCCCGCTTTGTTCTGTTTTAGGGGCGACAACGGTTACATCACCGAGTTTTCTTGCCCAATTTGTAAGGAGCTTTATACCGAGTGCGTCATATCCGTCATCGTTTGTTATAAGTATCCTCATAACCAACCCTCATTGTTTTCTTTGAACTCTTTAAGCATAATATCGGCTTCTTTGATAAGTTTATTAGCCTCACGTCGTGAATAAACGGTAGCACCTGCCGCACAAGCGTGTCCGCCGCCGCGGTATTTTTCCGCAAGAGCGTTTACAGTAATAAAGCGCGAGCGCAAACGAACCCTTATCGAGCCGTCTGGACATTCTATAAATGCTATCCAAATAAGCGAACCCTTGATAGAATCAAGATGAGAAATTGCCGCGCTTGCGTCTTCAGTTGAGAGATTAAACTCCTTTTGCATCGGCAGAGAAATATAGATGGATGCAACACCGTTTTCGCTTATCTTCATTTTCTTATGAACATGGGATTCAAATCTGAAGCTTTCAAATTCACGCAGATAAAGATTTGCATAAAGCTTTTCAGTATCAATATTGAACTTCAAAAGTGTTCCTGCAAGGCGCAGTGTTTCTCCCGAAACATCTCTGTAACGGAAACGACCTGAATCTGTTACCATACCCGTATAGATATAATATGCAGCGGTGTCTGTCATACAAAGCTCGTCTTTGAACTCATCGTAAAATGCCGCTATCATCTCGCAAGAGGAGGAACGCAGTTCCTCAACCCATTCGTATTCTGCATATGATTCTACGGGAATGTGGTGGTCGATCTTTATATGCTCACGGCACAGCTTGTACTTCGGATTTGAAAGCCTTTCGTAAGTCGCCGTGTCGATTGCAATACCAAGTGCATCTGTATACATTTCATCAGGTATCGGTTCATCCTCGCCGCCCAAAAAAGCAAGGTGTTTAGAAAAATCATTGTTTTGAAGATATATTTCCTTTTCGGGATATGTCGCCTTGAGAATTTCCGAAAGTCCCTTTGTTGAGCCTATTGCATCCCCGTCGGGACGGAAGTGACGGAAAATGATTATCCTGTTATACTCCTTGATCTTCTCAAGGATCTTTCTCATATTTTCGTTTGCCATATTTACTCCATATTTTTATTGTATGCAATAAGGTCATCTAAAAGTGCCATCGCCTCATTACGGTCTTTTACGGTAGCACCGCTTGCCTTAGCGTGACCTCCGCCGCCGTATTTAACCGCAACGGGGTTTATGTTGTGCTTGTTTGAACGAATCTCGGTAAGTACACCGCTGTCCGTTTCCGTGAAGTTTACCCAGATGTTGATGCCTTTTATATCGCCCATTGTGTTGACCATACTTCTGGAAAGTGTAAAGGTGTCAAATCCGTATTCGGAGGCTTCTTCCTTTGTTGTGTAGATGTACGCAACGCCGTATTCTGTCAAGCTTATTTTAAGTATGAATTTTGCACGCAAGCGGATAAATTCAAAATCATCTGCGTAGAGATTTGAGAAAATATCGTTTGTGTCAAATTCTTGCTTCATAAGCTCAGAGGCAAGGCGGAAAGTGTTGTGCGAAGTAGAGTCGTAGCGGAAACGCCCTGAATCCGTTACCATACCTGTATAGAGAGCCTTGGCGGAATCTGAGGAAAGTTTAAGTCCCGATTCGGTTGCAAACTCCGTTATAAGTCCGCAACAGCTTTCGTAGCTTGTATTTGTTACCTCTACATCTGCAATTTCTTCGCAGAAAATGTGGTGGTCTATTCTTGCCGTTCTTTTAGCTGTTTTGTATCTTTCATCACTTATAAGGGAAGATGCAGATGTGTCAAGAATGATAGCCAAAGCATCACTGTAAAGACTATCGTCAACATTGTCCATAACTGAGCCATTCATAAAAGCATATCTTCCCGCACCGTCGCCGACAGCATATATTTCTTTATCGGGAAAATTTTCTTTTAAAATGATTTTTAACCCGATTTGTGAACCGAGCGCATCACCGTCGGGATTTTTGTGGCGGTGAATTATAATTCGTCTTGCGTTTTTTATTTCTTCCAATACTTTTTCAAACATAACGTTCTCCTCAATCATCAAAATAGCCGCGGTAAACAACGGGATAATTGGAATCAGGAAATAAGAACTGATGCAGTTCAATAAAATAATCGTCCGTCATACTTGCAATGTAGTCTACAACGAGTTGGTTAGGCTCGGTTTTTTCATAAGGCACTTCCCGCGTGTAGTGTGTGCGTTTGACCTGTTCAACATGATGTGTAAAAATGGGAGATTCTTTTCTTCCCTTTATTACAT
>JAZNEN010000153.1:0-2856 GCA_045588615.1 Eubacteriales bacterium | reverse complement strand
CCTGTCTTTGCTGTTACAACGATTTCAGCTGTGTGTGTACCGAGCGCCAAAGCATATGTGGGGAAATTGTGTGAGAACGCGTAAAGATCAGCACACGCCGACTCATATGACGGGAAGGCTGCGAAAATATCACCACGTGTTGTCTTATTAAGCTTTGTTCTTGATGTGCCGTCAACAACAAGCTCAAATGATGCGATACCCTCGGGGTGAATTGACCAGCCTGCCAAGTGAATGCTGTCACCTGATTCAAGCGTCATATCAGTTACATCAGCACCGGGTGCATCAACAGAAAATTCTTTTCTCGGAAGAATTGTTATTGTTTTTTCGGGAACATTGGGGTCAACGTTATATCCGGAGTCAACAAAAGTCAAAATTCTGTATGTGCCGGGAGTTACGTCACCACGGCTGTTATAGATACCTTCTTTAAGGAAGTCATTAAGAGTAACTGTGCCGTTGTGCATTTCGAACCAGCAGTACGAGCTTACTGTGCCGGGAACGTCATCCATTCCGAACAAACCTACCCATGCACCTTCAATAACACCTGTTGCGGTGATCTTGATAGGCTCATCAAGTGTATATTTATCCTTGTTCGTTGTCATTGAAGTTGTTCCGGGCGTCGGATTCATAAATATGAAATATTCAGCGATCTCGTACGTGTTATTTTCTTTTGTAACGCCTCTTATTTTAAGAGTAGCTTTTCCTATAGCGATAGAAGAAACATCAATATTCTGCTGGAACGCATTGAGGGTTGAACAGTTTGTATATGCGATAGCAACATCTGCAACGTCCTGGCGGAACCAGCCGTTAAGATCCTTCCAACCGTTAGAATCGATCTGATACTGGTACTTTGCAACGCCTTCTTTATGTACGCTCCAACCGGAAACGGAAAGCTCTGTATCAACTCCCTTGATGAGGGATCTGCTCATTTTAACAACAAGCTCAGAACCGTTAAGGCAAGTTGTGGGTGAAGTATCAATATTATTGAAGTACTGCTCTTCCTTTACCTGACCGATATTATAAGCATCCATAATACCGTTAGCAATAGCTGTGCCCATTTCGGTAAGTTTTGCGGGGTTGAGCAGATAGTTATGAACATCATTATAGTTTGACTGGAAAACGCACTCAATAATTACAGAAGCGTTGAGCCAGTGCATCTTACTTTGACGGAGAATTCCGTAATAGTCCGCTACGGAACCGTCAGGATATCTCATAGAACCGTTTACAGAATACATTTCCCATCTTCTGATACCGACATCATTTGTAAGACGTGTAAGAATAGCATCACCAAGGCTGGAGCTTCTTGCAGCGTGGTTAGGCAGATATTTGTCGTTTGTTATGAACGCACCGCATCCGTTTGCACTTGATGAATCACTTGAGTTATTATGAATACTTACAAGTGTACCTGCGCCATTGTTTACAGCAGTTGCCGCACGCTCTGCAAAAGAGGGGTTGTAGCTGTTGGATGTTCTTGTCATAACAACGGAAATGCCGTGCTCTTCAAGAACTTTTTTTGTCTGATTTGAAATTGTAAGGTTGTAATGGTCCTCCTGCAAACCGCCCCACTTCATTGCACCCGTAGCACCGGTATTTTTACCGTGACCGGGGTCAAGACAGATCTTGTTGGTATCCAGCGAAGGGTTGTCACCTTTTGCCGATACTCCAACCATCGGAATCATTGACAGTATCATAACTGTTACAATGACAAACGAAAGAATCTTTTTGATCATCGATCAATACCTCCTTGATGGTTTTAATAATGATTAATAAAATAAGGTAAATCATTTAATGACGACCGCCGTGAAGCAAAACCCCACGGCACAGTCGACTTAACACTAATGAATAATATTTTACTTAAGGCACGCGCTTGTGATAAGCGAAAGGTCGGCATCTGTGATAGCGCCGTCACCGTCTACGTCACCCGCTTCGCGGTAACCTTCTGCCGTTATATCCGACATAAACTTCTTTGCACGGATAAGATCCTTACCTGTTGCAATTCCGTCACCATCGATATCAGCCTTTACAATTATGATGGCTGTGTCATAAGCAACACCCTCATAATAAAGCTTGATAACGCATCCGCTTCCGACATAACCGTCAACAGCTGTGCCGTCAGCCTTTGTGATTCTGCAGTCACCGTCAAACATTGCTTCGATGCTTGCAGCATCCTGCATAATATCAATTCCCTTTACCATCGGATTTATGCCTGTTCTGTCAATAGTAATTGAAGAATCAACGGGTGTGATAACACCGTCGTAAGGGGGAGCTTTTACTGTAATTGTAAATGTATGGCAAACAAATGTTTCGCCTGCGCCTGTTGTTGCCTCGATAACAACTGTATGCTTACCGAGTGAAAGATTGCCTGTAAGAATGTCGCCTTCATATCCATGGAGAGCAGCACATGATGTTGCGTACTGCGGATAAACATTTAAAACATCCTGACGCTGCATTGCATTGAGCGTCATTTCATTTGCGCCGTCAATGTAAAGCTTGAACGCTGTAATTGATTCGGGGTGGAGTCCCCAACCTTGAATATGCACCGTTTCACCCTTGCTAACTGTTGGATCGCCTACGGGTGTGTCAAAGTTCTTTTCTATTCTGTCGAGAAGTGTAATTGTCTTTGCAGGCGCATTCGGGTCTTGTGCATAACCTGCATCAAGGAACGTTACCAGTTTGTATGTACCGGGGGTGAGCTCAGGACGGCTGTTTTTCGTACCATCTTTCAAAAGGTCATTGATCGTCACTTCTCCGTTGTGCATCTCAAACCAATAGTAAGAGCTTACATCACCCGGATTTTCATTGATTCCAAATAAGCCTACCCATGCGCCGGGAGCGTCACCCTTTGCGGTTATCTTGATT
>JAZNEN010000152.1:0-4398 GCA_045588615.1 Eubacteriales bacterium | reverse complement strand
GCTCACAGAACGACATGGCTACGATCCGACTTCCCATGTTGCATCGTTGTCAACAACGGTGATCTCACCTGTTGCGAAGTAGTTGGAACCTGCAATAGATGTCTGAGAAAGCATTGACTGATCCCATGCATCGCTTGATGTGTCAAGGTGAGTGATCTCATCAAGAGGTGTAAGACAGTCACTCTGTGCAAGAGTGTACATGTGGTTGATGGAGTTAACAACAAGGTCATATTCCTTTGTATCGGATTTAACAGAGGTTGAAACGTAATCATTTACAGAACCTCTTGTAACACCTTCAAGAACCTTGAACTTAACACCGAATTCTTCTTCGATGAGCTTCTGACGTCTGTAAATTGCGGAATTTACGGGGTCATCGCTGTCTTCTTCAACGAAAAAGTTGTTGTTTGTCCATTCACCGTCATCTGTGTTTGTCAAAACGGTAAATTCTTGGTCATCATACTTTGTATCGGGAATGAAGTAAGATTCTTCAACCGATGTGTCCTGGGGTCCTTGCGTTGCATCGTTTTTCTGTGTTTCTTCGTCTCCGCCGCAAGCGGTGAAGCATACGGAAACCATCAAAGCCGCAAGAAGAACCGAGAATAATTTCTTCGCTTTCATTCAAGCACTCCTTTAAAGTTTTTTTGAATTTTACCCTATAGGTACAATTCTACAAATGTATTATAGCATTTAACGCTTAAAAAGTCAATAAGAAATTTGAATTTACACAGAAAAAGGGGAAAAATCATTTTTGTAAATATTTAGATAACTGTATAGACATTTTTGCTTTAATGTGCTATAATCTGTAGGAAGATTTGTAAATTTTATTTTGGATAGGTATAAATATGATAATTCAACTTGACGAAGCAAGACTTAAACTCGCAGCTTTAAGAAACGATGCAAAGGAACTCGGTATTTCAATGCGTCTTGACGATCTCCGCACATCTGTAGAAGAACTTGAAGAAAAAACACACGACCAGAATTTCTGGAACGATCAGGTAAATTCAGGAAAAATACTTCAGGAGATAAAGCAGAAAAAGTATAAAATAGAACAGCACGAATCACTTGCGTCTTCCATTGAGGATACGTACACGCTTTGTGAGCTGTCGCTTGAAGAAAATGATGAAAGCTCACTTGAGGATATTCTTGCGGAAGTGGAAAGAATTGAAAAAGAAATTGAAAAAATGAATATCGACATACTTCTATCAGGTGAGTATGACAAGAACAATGCAATTCTTTCCTTCCACCCCGGCGCCGGCGGTACAGAGGCGCAGGACTGGGCTTTGATGCTCTACAGAATGTATACACGCTGGGGCGAAAAAAACGGATTCAAGGTAAAGCTTGTTGACTGGCTTGACGGCGAAGAAGCGGGAATTAAGAGCGCAACGATACTCATCGAAGGTATGAACGCATACGGTTATATGAAGAGTGAGTCGGGCGTTCACAGACTTGTAAGAGTATCTCCGTTTGATTCCTCAGGCAGACGCCACACCTCGTTTGCTTCCGTTGAAGTTACACCCGAGCTTGATGACTCAAACGATGTTGAAATACGTGACGAAGATCTTGAAATTACAGCTCACCGTTCAAGCGGTGCAGGCGGTCAGCATATCAATAAGACAGACTCCGCTATAAGAATCGTTCACAAGCCCACAGGTATCGTTGTCGGCTGTCAGACAGAACGAAGCCAGCTTCAGAACAAGGAAACGGCACTCAAAATGCTCAAGAGTAAGCTTGTCGAAATAAAGATAAGAGAAAATCTTGAAAAAATTGAGGACATCAAGGGAGAAAAAACAAACATCGAATGGGGCAGCCAGATTCGTTCATACGTATTTATGCCGTATACGCTCGTAAAGGATGCCCGTACAGGCTGTGAAAACGGAAATATACAGGCTGTTATGGACGGCGACATCGATATGTTCATCAACAGCTATTTAAGAGCAAACGTAAAATAAAAATAAAACCCGACGTCTGTCGGGTTTTTTCTTTCAATATACACTGCAAAGCTATGCCTATGACAATTAGCAAGGTAAATTGTGAGGGCAAAGCCGAACTGTACATCCCGTTTGAAATTAAGGAATCATGCCGAGCTCCTTCAAGGCTTCAATGAAAATATTCGCTTCGCCGTTAGGATTTGCCTTTTGCGTTGCTTCAATGTCATACCATGCATATTCCAAGCCGTGAATGATTATCGGTATTTTCTTGCCGAATTTCTGCTCTATATAGCCTTCGGTCTGCAGCTTGTTAGCCGTTTCGGCAACGATCTGTATTAGTTCATAATGACCGACAGGACCTTTGCCGATATAATAACCGTTACTGTCGTAGCAATTATCATCTTCTTCACCTATGTCGGTAATGCCGTTTTCTTTGTACCAATCGAACAGAAGCTCCGTCATTTCGGGTTCTTCGTAAGGATCGATTATCGGAGTTTCATCCTGTCTCCAATACGCATAATTCCAACGCTCCTCGTCGTACGCATCTGCACCGTTACAGTCGTCCTCTGTATTGTAGCTGATGGCAAAGGTGGATATGTTGCTGTAATTTTTATACTCATAAGCTTCGTTGGAATAAACGAAAAATGATATGGCATAAATATCGGACTCTGACCACGAATCCATAGTGGCTTTGATTTTTGAATAGATCTTTTCGGTAAGATTGATCATATAACTGCTCCTTTTTTATAATTTTTATAGTTTCCAATTCCAAATGATATCGGTATTTACAGCGTAACCGATACCACGGACTGTTTTTATCACGTTAAAATTAAAAAGTTTTGAGAATTTCTTTCTTATATACCTTATATATACGTCCGCTATATTGGAATCCTCTCCCTCGTTTTTCCAAACGGAATTGAAGATCTCTTTTCGTGACACGGGTGCGCCGTTTGCGTTTAAAAGCAGTTCAAGTATATCAAATTCTTTGTTTGTAAAATATATCACATTTCCCGAAAAGCTTGCGCTGTGAGTATCGCGTGATACCTTGATTTTTATCTGTTCGCTGTGCCTCGGCGCTATCATTTCATTTTCTTTATGCAGAAACGACAAAAGTTCCTCGATTAAAACGGGACGCTTGAAAAGGCAAATAGATGTCGGATTTTCCGAAATAAAACTGTTTGCCTCGGGCATTACACGGTGGGAGCATATCACAGCCGTGCGCTTACATGCTGAATTTAAAAATTTGATAAGTTCAAAAAGTTCACCGTCACCGTGTACGACGTCGGAATTGATGACTGCAAAACACTCATTTGCGTTTTCGACTGAATCTTTCACCGTGTCAATATCGAAATGCGGAGCAAATTTAAGACAAGGCAATCCTATATCAAGTCCCTCAAGCTCCAGCATTCGTGCATAGTACTTATCAAAACCGATTATTATAAGCAGTTTTGCATACTTTGTATTTGAGTTTACAGAAAAAGTATCCAATTTGTACCTTCTTTTTGAAAATGTGTTGAAATAACGAAAAAAATATGGTAGAATTACAAAAACGTAATTTGAAAGGATAATTATTATGTCAGATATGCTTGTAAAGCTCTACAATGTAGAGGACTGCCCCGAGGTTGAAGCCGCACTCAAAGCAGAGGGAATACATATAGTAAAGGCACTTTCGCCCGATAAACACAGGGTAATTCCGTTTATCAAGACCTTTTCCGAAGGATGGGGAAGTGAATGCGAAGCGGCATTTGCCAATAATCCCCACACGATCTATATTGCAGTAAAGGATAAAAAGGTCATCGGATTTGCCGCATACGATGCAACTGCAAGAGGATTTTTCGGCCCCACGGGTGTTGACCCCGAATACAGACGCAAGGGTATCGGCCGTGTGCTTATGGTAAAATGCTTCAATTCAATGAAGGAAATGGGCTACGGCTATGCAATTATCGGATGGGCTGCAAAATCTGCTGTTAAATTCTATCAGGAATATGCAGGCGCGCAGATAATCGAGGATTCATTCCCCGGTGTTTACGGCAGACTTGTAAATGTTGTAGGTCAGCCGCCGAGAGATGAAAAGCCTGCACCTGCGGCAGAAACTGCCGAAAAATCCCCCGAAGAGAAAAAAGATTAATTCTCCGAGGGATGGTTTTTCAGATAATCAAGATAATTTTGTAAAATTATCTGTGCGGAAAGAGTATCGATTGTTTCTTTCCGTTTCTTACCGCGTGTGTTCGTCATATTCATATACTGATGTGCTGAAACTGTGGTAAGTCTTTCATCAAAAAGAACAGCGGGAATGTCCGTCTTTTCGGACAGAAGCGTTACAAAGCCTTGCGCTTTTTCGCTTCTCGGGCCTCTTGTGCCGTTCATATTTATAGGGTTGCCGACTACGATTAGTCTAACATCGTATTCGGCAGCCTTTTTTGCTACCTCATCGGCAATATAAACGATGTAATCCTCTTTTATACAACCG
>JAZNEN010000151.1:0-2144 GCA_045588615.1 Eubacteriales bacterium | reverse complement strand
TCAATGTGTCCCATTCTTTCACGGCGCACCTTTTTTGTGGTGACCTCAACGTGACACTTTTCACATATTTTACCCTTATATCTTACACGTTTATACCTTCCGCAAAGACATTCCCAGTCTTTTGTCGGACCAAATATTTTTTCGCAGAAAAGACCGTCCTTTTCAGCTTTCAGAGTTCTATAGTTGATCGTTTCGGGCTTGAGAACCTCGCCGTACGACCATTTGCGTATCATTTCGGGAGACGCCAGACAGATCTTGATCGAGTCAAATATATTCTTATCCATGTATCGTTCCCTCCTTATTCTTCATCCGAATAGTCATCGGAGAATTCTTCGGCAAGTGCGGCAAAATCATAGCCGTCGTTATCCTCACCGAAATCAAAATCATCTTCGTTTTCTTCAACAAAGTTTTCTTCAACTTCTTCATCAACAAGCACGGTTTCACCAACCTCATGCGCATCATATGCCTGCTCTGTTGTGATATCGTCGGAAAGTGAAGAAAGTTCAATTTCCATACCGTTCTTATCAAGAACCTTTACGTCAAGCGCAAGTGCCTGAAGTTCCTTTACAAGAACCTTGAAGGACTCGGGAATACCCGGTGTGGGGATATTCTGTCCCTTTACGATAGCTTCGTATGTCTTTACACGTCCTGTTACGTCGTCACTCTTAACGGTAAGAATTTCCTGAAGTGTGTATGCAGCGCCGTAAGCTTCAAGCGCCCAAACTTCCATTTCTCCGAAACGCTGACCGCCGAACTGAGCTTTACCGCCCAAAGGCTGCTGTGTTACCAGTGAATAAGGACCTGTGGAACGTGCGTGGATCTTATCGTCAACCAAGTGGTGGAGCTTAAGGTAATACATTATACCGACTGTTACGGGGTTATCAAACGGCTCACCTGTGCGTCCGTCGTAAAGGATAGTCTTACCTGTTTCGGAAAGTCCCGCTTCCTTAAGACATTCTGTGATATCCTTTTCCGTTGCACCGTCAAATACAGGTGTCATTACCTTCCAGCCGAGCTTTTTAGCGGCAATACCGAGGTGAACCTCAAGCACCTGACCGATGTTCATACGCGAAGGAACGCCGAGGGGGTTCAGCACGATGTCAAGCGGTGTACCGTCGGGCAAGAAGGGCATATCTTCGGGAGGCAAAATACGTGAAACGACACCCTTGTTACCGTGACGTCCGGCCATCTTGTCACCGACGGAGATCTTTCTCTTCTGTGCGATATATACTCTTACTACCTTGTTTACTCCGGGGGGAAGCTCATCGCCGTTGACACGTGAGAACACCTTGACATCAACAACGATACCGCTTTCACCGTGAGGCAAACGCATTGAAGTATCTCTTACTTCTCTTGCTTTTTCACCGAAAATAGCTCTGAGGAGTCTTTCTTCGGGTGTAAGCTCAGTTTCACCCTTGGGTGTTACCTTACCTACAAGGATATCTCCGGCACGTACTTCAGTACCCTTGCGGATGATACCGTCTGCATCGAGATCCTTAAGCACTTCGTCCGAAACATTGGGAATTTCCCTTGTTATTTCTTCCGGTCCGAGCTTTGTATCTCTTGCTTCGTGTGAATATTCTTCAATATGAAGCGACGTGTAAACGTCATCTCTTACGAGTCTTTCGTTAAGAAGTACGGCGTCCTCGTAGTTATAACCTTCCCATGTAAGGAAGCCGATAAGTGCATTTTTACCAAGCGCAATTTCGCCGTTGCTTGTAGCGGGACCGTCCGCAATTACCTGTCCTTTTTCAACAAATTCGCCTCTGTTTACGATAGGACGCTGGTTTACGCATGTGCCCTGGTTGGAGCGCTTGAATTTAATGAGATAATAAACATCTTTTCTTCCGCTTTCCGTAACGATGACTATTTCATCAGCGGAAACCTTTTCAACAAAGCCTGCTTCCTTTGCAACGATACAAACACCGGAATCGACCGCAGCCTTGTATTCCATACCCGTACCGACGATAGGTGAATCACATGTAAGAAGCGGAACTGCCTGCTTCTGCATGTTTGAACCCATGAGCGCACGGGAGTTGTCATCGTTTTCAAGGAACGGGAACATTGAAGTTGCAACGGAAACGACCATCTTCGGAGAAACGTCAACATAGTCAACAGCTTCTCTGTCCATTTCAATGATCTCA
>JAZNEN010000150.1:0-4130 GCA_045588615.1 Eubacteriales bacterium | reverse complement strand
GGCAGTTTCAACGGGTTTTGAAGTTTCTTGCTTCTTGCAAGCAGCACTTCCAAGAAGTATAACGAAACATAGAAACAAACTTTGTATTCTTCTTTTCATTTTGCATCACCTCGTATTGCTATGATTTTTTATAGGCACTGTATCATTATACCATATTAGTATCATTTCGTCAAATTAAAAATAGGGTTCATTTCAAGTGTACCGTGGCAGATTCGGGTGCTTGGGGTTCACGCTGAATGCTGCGCTGTATATCTGGAATATCGTAGGCATCTGACCGAAAGCCCGATTTTCGTGCTTTACATATTGAAAATTAAGGAAATATGTGGTATAATAAAGAAAAACGGTTAAGGAGGAACCCATATGAAATCGAAAATCATATCCACCATCCTTGCGGCAGCAATGACGATGACGGCAGTTGCATTTCCTGCACCGATACAAATGGATGTACAAGCCGATTCGCTTATTGTCAGAAAATTCGATCTTGGCGGACTTGGTGCGGCTGACGGATACATCGGGGTATCCGCATCGGATGCCTATGATTCGGCAAAAGGCTACGGCTTTGCCAGTACCGATGCCGTTGAAAATGTCACGGCAAGCGGAACAGGTGCATTCGCCGATGCTGTGCGGTTCAGATCCGATGTGCCGAATCATATCTTCCATGTTGATCTGCCGGAGGGTGTGTATAAAATCACCGTCACCACGGGCGATGTGCAGTCCACCATCATCAGTGCGGAGGGCGTGTCACAGCTGTTCTTCCTCACCGGCAGCAATGCGACGGATACTTTCACGATCCCCGTAACGGACGGACAGCTGAATATATATGCAGGTTCTGGTGTGGGAACGGAATTTTCCCTCAGTGCGATCGAAATCGAACAGACCTCCACAGGAACGACAACAAAACCGATCATCTGGGTAGGCGGTGATTCGACTGCGGCAAGCTGCTACAATGTGCCGGAAGATGCAGTGCATGGCTGGGGACAGTATCTTCCTGAATATGTGGATGGGAGCAAGTACGATGTGCGGAACATTTCCGCAAGCGGCATCACTTCCTCCGATCTGAATAAGGCATTGTTCGGCACAATCGAGCATTACGGCAAAAAAGGCGATATCTTGCTGCTTTCCGTTGGCATCAATGATTATACGAAAGCGTATAGCGCAAATCCCGCTGCGCCCGATCCAACAAGCTATATTGCGAACATGACGGATATGGTGCAGCGTGCGAAAGCAAAGGGTATGACGGTTTATCTTGTCAAGCAGCACGGACAGCTGAACGACTGTGCAAAATACCCTTTGATTCAGGAACGCTGGTTCAGCGATTCGATAGACGAAATTGCAGATGCTCAACAGGTTGAAATACTTGATTTGTTCCATCCATGGCTTACATTCTGTCTCGAAAACACCTACACAATAGCAAAGGAATACTACACAGCAGACGGACTTCATCTAAATCTGTCAGGTGCGGACAAAATGGCACAGATGATAAATGAACAACTTTTCCCACCGAAAGAATCAGATGAGATTGTTGAAGATCCTTACAAGAATTTTGATACGGCATCAACAGTCTATTATCAGACGGAAGTATCGGGAGGACCTGTACCGAATCCTCACAAGGGATATGTTATGACAGTATATAATCCCGATATGTTTGAATCAACATTTCCTTATGGTATCGGCGGTTCTATGAACAATCATGCATGGGATGTTGTGACAATCTGCAACGGCGTGCATTATTGGGAGGACATCAATCCGCAGGAGGGTGTGTACAATTGGAAAGAGATTGATGATATGCTCGATGCCTGTGAGAAGTATGGAATGACCTATGTGATACGAATCCTTCCGTATTCACATCTTTCCGGCTCGCATGAAAACTACGGTGAAGCACACGATTTTGTTCCAAAGTGGATATATGATAAGGGTGCAAAGAAAAAAAGAGTGACGCTTTTAGAAGATCCGAGCGTTGCATTGGATGTTCCTGTCTGGGATGATGAAATATATCTGCAAGCCTGCAAGGATTTTGCAACAGCATTGGGTGAACATTTTGACGGAGATCCACGGGTAGAATTTGTGGATATCAGACCGTTCGGCAACTGGGGAGAATGGCATTTTTCGCAGGTTACAGGCAGTGAAATGCCGTCAGTAGAAATTCAGAAGGATATGTTGAAGCATTATAAGGATGCTTTTGACCAAACATTGCTCGCTGTTCCGTCAAATGCATGGGGCGAAGTATATGAATATGCACTTTCAATTGGTGTAGCAAAGCGTGATGACGGCTTGATTGCAAGTTCCAACAGAGAGTGGAGTCTGCGGCTTTCCTATAAGACGTATTTACCTGCACTTGCGGAAAATGCAGCAACATACAGTATGATGCTGGAGAATGAAAACGGACCTTACGGGCCTTTGAAATGGACACCGCAGCGTTTCCGTGAATGCATTGAGATTGCACACCTTACAGCGACTGCACTTGATCAGGACAGTCAATGTGGATATAAAATTTATACGGAGCAGAAAGAACTCGTTGATGAAATGGTTAACCGTATGGGCTACAATTTCACCGTCACATCGGCAAAACGAAATTACAACAAGCTCCTTGTCACAATCAAAAATACAGGACTTGCCCCCGCATTTTTCAATATTGACTTGTGTGCGGAAATTACCGACAAGGACGGCAATAAGCTGAAAACCTTCGGCGAGCCTGTCAGAATCGAAGAAGGCTCTTTCCACGATGAAGAAGAAAAGACCTTTCTGTTTGAATATGACGGCACACTTCCCGAGGATGCCATCATATGCCTTGCCATGTACGACAGCGACAATCCGCTTGTCACAGGCAAAAATCCGACAATTAATTTCGACAACAAGAACACACTGTCTACAAATAGATTGCAGCTGATGACGGAAACACCAAATGGCGATGTCAATGCAGACGGTACATTTAATATTGCTGATGTGGTATTGCTTCAGAAATGGATTCTTGCCGTTCCCGATACAAAGCTTGCTGACTGGAAGGCGGGCAATTTCTGCAATGATAACAGACTTGATGTTTTCGACCTTTGTCTTATGAAGCGAGAGCTTCTGAAAAGCAACTGAATACATACATAGAGCTTCTCAACTGAGAGGCTCTTTTTTATAAAGGAGTGATGCACATGAATAATTTTGAACAGGAGCTTCGGAAAATTGTGGGACACTGCGAATATATCCGCAATCCGAAGTATGTAGGCAGAGCGTGTGTTGGCAGGCTGGATGATGGCTTGTGGTTAAGATGGAATTTGAAAGCACGATGATCCGTGACAAGTACAACGCACTCAGAGTAACGCTGATGAAGCGCAGTGAGGGAAAGATTGACTCACAGCTGATTCGGCTCAGCGAGCTGTGGGGCGTGAAATCCTTTAACGGAAATGACATTGATCCGCATATCTGGAAGTACAATGACGAGGTATCGTGGTATTGTTACACACCGACCGTGGCAGAGCTGAAAGCATTGTCACAGTCGGTGGATGATTACCTTGAGTGCTTTGTCGAGTCTTCCTTTGAGGAAACCGAAGAAATTGAAATGTCTATGTAATCAGAAGCCCAATTTTCGGGCTTTACATATTGCTTTTTCACAGGAAATGTGATATAATGTAACAAAAGATTTTTTGTGGGGTGTAGTATGAATATTGATGAAAGATGTCAAAAGCTTCCCGTAATTCATACAGAAAAAACAAAATGGTCAAGCGGAAAAAACGATAATAATGTGCTTACCTTACCGTATCCTATATACTCTCTTGATGTTAGCAAGTGGATTGATGCGTTTTATAAGCTGGAGCTTGCAGATATGAATTACATCGAGAATATGAAAAAGATTTCTGATAAAGATATTTCCACACTATCACGTGATGAGATTCTGACACGAATGACAGCATTGATTCGTGGTGAACGCTTTTGTGATGGGTTGATTGCAGAAGCATTGAGCGATGGTAGTTTGGAAGCTATGAGTGTGCGACTAAATGAAATCACTCACTCTCAAGAAGTCATTGACCAAAATCTAATTATTCAGATAGATGGAATAATTAAAGATATATGGGTTCACAATATTTCCAAAGATTACGATGAAAAACATCTTCTGAAGGAGGATTGTTTAAAGAATAGTTTCT
>JAZNEN010000149.1:0-2445 GCA_045588615.1 Eubacteriales bacterium | reverse complement strand
TGATCACCGGTAATTTTATCGCTCCGATTTCCGGAATACCGGGATATATTACTCAGTCGGTTTTGAGCGGTATTCTCTTTGTCGCTGTCGGTCTTGCTATGGATAAGCTGAATGTTAAGCATATGATAAACGGAGGAAAATCGATATGATGACCATCACATATCCGGTTAAAAACGGTATTTACGTAAATATGACCAATCGCTGTCCCTGCGCCTGTGTTTTTTGTTTGCGCCACAACGGTGAAGGCGTGTACGGTTCCGACTCACTGTGGCTTGAAAGAGAGCCAACTGCAGAGGAGGTATGCGGCAGTATTGATTCTTGGGATCTGACACGATACAATGAGGTTGTTTTCTGCGGTTACGGTGAGCCTACCGAGCGTCTTGACGATCTGCTGAAGGTGGCGGCGCATATTAAGTCAAAGAGTAATATCAAGATTCGTATCAACACAAACGGTCTTGCCGATCTGATTTGGAATGAAAAAACAGCACCGAAGCTGAAAGGGCTTGTCGATACTGTTTCAATTAGCTTGAATGCAACCAATAAGGAAGACTATTTCAAGGTCGTCCGTCCAAAATTCGGTGTTGACTCCTACGATGCTATGCTCAGATTTGCAAAGGACTGTACGGACTATGTACCCAATGTGGTTATGACGGTCGTAGATGTTGTAACTTCAAAGGAAGAACAGGAAATCTGCCGTAAGATTTGTGATTCTGTCGGGGCAACTCTCCGAATAAGACCATATGAAAGCAACTAATGCTGATATGCGGATTTGTAACGGGCAATAAAAAGATTCGCCGGTGCAGCTTAATATATAATTTCAGTTGTGACAGCGTATTATCTATGCTTTGCTGTGATTTTTCCGTTTAATATAAAAACCGTATATTACACTTCCGATTACGGCAAGCAAGACTGTAATGATAAGAATAAGTCCTGATACGAAATAATTTTTATCTGCAAGCGTTGCGCCGCACATTGTAGAGGAAAGCACAGAAGGCATTCTTGCAATGTTGCTGACTATCATAAACGGTACGAATTTTATCGGTAACAGACCTGCGATATATGTAAAACCGTCTTTTGGCGAACCGGGGATAAGATAGAAGAAAAATAAAAGCACATATATGTGAGCTGAATTTTTGAACATAAAGAACGATTCTATATGCTTTATGGGTATAAAAAATTCAACGAATTTTCTCCCGTATCTCTTTGTGAAGATCCATATAAATACCGTGCCTATCATATTTGCAACGATACAGTAGAACATTCCGGGGATCGCTCCCCACGCATATCCCGAGCCTATTTCGAGCGGCTCTGCGGGTATGAATTTTATAACCGTCTGCACGGAGCGTATGGCAATAAACACAAGCTCATCAAAATTTCCGAATTTATCAAGCCACGTACGGAAAATGACAGGATCGGAAATGATCTTTAAAAGCTCATTTCCAACCGTAAAATAACTGATGATACACAGTATCATAACAGAAAGAAATCCCGCAATCACTATTTTTTGACGTGATTTAAGACGCATAATGGCACGGATTGCTTTTATCCTCTTTTTTGGATCTGTTTTTGGAGCCGTGCCCTTTGAAGGTATACTCGGATAGAAAATATCAAGCTCACCTTCATAACCGTCAAGCCACGGTTTAAACTTTCCGTTATAATGAATGATTGCTGTGTTTTCCTCTACCCATTTTATGTCATATTCTTTTTTGTTATACTTAAATGTACGCTCATCAAGATTATATATTTTCTCGTCAATTAATACGCATTTTTCGCCAAACAGAAGATTTGCAAGATCTTGATCTCCCATAATGAGCTTCTGCATATTGTCTTTAAGGCAGTCAATTACCGTTTTTACAGTAAAGTCACGTCTGATCTGCTCAAGATTCATAAGCATAACGCCTGAATTAAAGTATCGGTTCTTTATTCCCAGCCTTACTTTATTTAAGGCGCTTTTTAACCCGTATGTATGGCTTGCGCCTGCAATATATTTTCCGGCAAGATCCATATTATAAAGCTCTGTAAGCGGCTTTTTTATGTAAATGTCGGGATCAAGATAAAGGCATCTGTCAACATTTTTCGGCAAATAATCAAAAGCTAAAAGCCTGTAAAACGATTCCTCAGGTAATCTTTCAAGAACGGGAGTATCCGAAAACCATTTTTCTGTTATTTTAACACTTATTATATCAATATCAAGCGGTGAAAATCTTTTTTTCAATTTATCAAACTCACCGTCGGGTATTGAAGAATGTGCAACAAAAACTTTCGTTTTTATACCCTTGTGGACACTCGCAAACGAGTCCAGGGCAGTTACAAGCGGAGGTATGTATTTTTCGTCCACTGTAACAAGAAGATTAATTTGCATTACTGTTATCCTTTAAAACATATCTGTAATAATCGGTTTCAAGTATTTTTGCCGATATTTTAAAAGTATTGTTTATTTTTGCA
>JAZNEN010000148.1:0-4869 GCA_045588615.1 Eubacteriales bacterium | reverse complement strand
ATGCATTTGTTCTGCGTTATTCAATAAAGGAAAATGCGGTATTCCCCCGCCCTCTTATAGAAGCATTCAAATGTGTTAAATTTATAAAGGACAATGCAGAACGCTTCAATATAGACCCCAATCGTATATTTGCCGTTGGCTTTTCCGCAGGCGGACACCTTTGTGCTTGTCTCGGCACGTTCCACAGCTCACCGTCTCTTTTGAATGAGCTTGGCATACAAAGGGGCGAAAACCGTGTATGCGGTACTATACTTGCATATCCCGTTATATCCGCAGGCACATTTGCTCACCGCGGAAGCTTTATGGGTATACTCGGCACAGACACACCGACCGATGAGGAGCTTGACAGTTATTCAGTTGAAAAGCACGTAACGCCCGACAGCGTTCCCTCATTCATCTGGCACACGTTTGAAGACAACGTCGTGCCCGTTGAAAACTCTATTATCATGGCAAAGGCACTGCGTGAAAACAACGTACCGTTTGAAATGCATATTTTCCAGAAGGGTGTCCACGGTCTTTCACTTTGCAATCAATTGACTTTATCTCCGCATCACGACCGCTTTATAAACAAAGAAGCTGAGTGCTGGCTTGATATGTCTGTCAAGTGGATGAAGAATCAGTAATGGTAATTGATTTTCACACTCACATTTTTCCGGATGCAATTGCAGCCCGCGCTGTCACATCGCTTGCAGAGAATATAAATTACCTTTATCATCCCGTGACAGACGGCACAAAAGCAGCACTTGTAAGAAGGATGGACGAATGGGGCGTTGATGTATCCGTGTCAATGCCCGTAATAACAAAGCCTTCACAGCACATAAAAACAAACGACTTTGCCAAAAGTGCTGCCGACAGCCGTGTTATTTCATTCGGAGGGCTTCATCCCGAAACCGATGACTATAAACGCGATGTTGACTATGTTGCATCGCTCGGTCTTAAGGGCATAAAGCTTCATCCCGAATATCAGAATTTCAAAATTGATGAGCCGAATATGATGAAAATATATGACTATATACTCTCAAAAGGGCTTATGATAATGTTTCATGCAGGAGCAGATCCTGCCTACAAGCCCCCGTATCGCTCATCACCGCACGCATTCCGCCGAATAATCGACGAAATGAAGGGAGGCGTCATTATCGCCGCACACCTTGGCGGACACGCACAATGGGACGATGTGGAAAAATATCTCGTAGGTACGGATATTTATCTTGATACATCAATGGGCACGGAATATTACCCTGAGGAGCAATTTGTGCGCATTGTCAAAAATCACACAAAAGGACATATCCTTTTCGGCTCAGACAGCCCGTGGAGCAACGCAGGAAAAGAAATAGAAAAGATACGTTCAATGCCTTTAACCGAGGAAGAAAAGACAGATATTTTAGGTAATTCTGCAAGAAAACTATTGAATATATAAATACGTATCCCCAACATCAGCAAGCGATGTTGGGGATATCTCATTTTAGATAGAACCGTTTTTAAACATTTCAAAATACCGTCCGCCAAGTGAAAGCAATTCATCGTGTGTACCAAGCTCCACTATTTTTCCGTCATCCATAACTACTATTTTATCGCAGTTTTTGATAGTGGAAAGTCTGTGTGCAATAATAATACATGTAAGCTCCTTACCAAGGTTGAATATCGTATTCTTTATCGCGCCCTCTGTCACGGTATCAAGATTACTTGTTGCCTCGTCAAGAATCAACACCTTCGGCTTTTTCAGTAATGCTCTTGCAATTGCCAGACGCTGCCTTTGTCCCCCCGACAGATTTTTTCCGTTTTCATCAAGATATGTATCATATCCTTGCGGTAATTTTTGTATGAGCTCATATATAGACGATAACCTGCAAGCGGTGTCTATATCATCATCCGAGGCATCCGGACATCCGACGAGAAGATTGTTTTTCACACTATCGGAGAAAAGAAACGTATTCTGGTCAACATACGAAACATCACGACGGACACTGTTTACAGACAGATCCGAAACATCCCGGCCGTCCACCTTTACGCTTCCTGCTTCGGGAGTATAAAATTTCATCAAAAGCTTTGCAAGTGTTGTTTTGCCCGAACCGCTTTCCCCGACAATTGCGATGCGCTGTCCTTTTTTAATGTTCAAAGAAATATCTTCGAGTGTCAGCTCTCTGTTTCCGTAACGAAAATCAACATGTGAAAATTCAATGTTCTCCCATTTCAAAATCTCACAGATCCCATCTGTATCATTTTCTGTTTCAATATCCAGTATATCGTTAAGTCTTTCTGCGGCAACTATTGCTGTTTGCATCATAGGTTGAAGCTCTATAAGATTTTTTACAGGCTCCGTAAAATATGCAAGCAGGGCATAAAATGTCATTAAAGAGCCTACAGTCACAACATTTTCCAAAACCATACCGAAACCGAGCCACAGTATCACTACCGTACCGATAAGCTCTATTGCATCACAGATACTGTCCTGAGATATAGAAATGATATTATTTTTAAATACTGCTTTAATCAAGCGTACAAATTTTGAATTGTTTTTTTCTTTGACAGTCTTCTCCGCACTGTGTGATTTCACTGTTTCTATACCGTCAATTGATTCTTTCAGATAAGACTGTACACGAGCGTTATTTTCCATTACATCACGATTGCTTTTTTCTATTACCTTTCGGTAACACAGTATAACGATCATATAAAATACGACCGTTATAAGCGATATCAAAAACAGTATTTTATTTTCGATAAACAGTATCACACCGCATCCGAGAACCATAAGTGAGTCTAAAAACAGCGTTAGTGTTGCACCCGACACAGCAGAGCGTATTGTGGAAGCATCGGAAAAGCGTGATATGTATTCACCTGTATTTCTTGTGCTTACCGCACTCATCGGGAGGTCTATTATATGATCGTAATACGGAAGCATCAGTTTTACATCAATGTTTTTTGATAAAACCGATATCAAATATCCCCTGAAAAACTGTATAATTCCCTGTAAAATATACAATCCTATCAGCATAATGAAAAACAAATTAAAATTAGCTCTGTTATCGGAAATAAAGTTTATAATGATATCAATGAAATTTTCGTTTTCCTCGGGAGGTATCTCCGTTGTATGCTCATGATCCTCCGTGCATCCGTCTTCGCACGCTTCGATTTCATGCACGGTATAAAAATCATCTATCACGATTTGGAAAACAAATGCACCGATAATGCCTATAAAAGATATGATAACAGATAATATAACCGTTGTTACAAGTATACCGCCCTGTCCTTTAAGCAGGGAAAAGAACTTTTTAAAACCACCCTTTGTATAGTTGCCTTTTTCAAATTCTTCCGTCTTTTCAAATGTTACAATATACCCGCCCCAAAGTGAGAAAAACTCATCGTATGTATATTTCACCTTGCCTTTTCCGGGATCGGCACAAACAAATTTACCTTGTTTTATTTTATATACAACGATAAAATGCTGCATGCCGTCCTCGTTAACGGTATGTGCAATAAAAGGAAGCTTTATTCCACCACTTTGTATTCCTTCTGAAAGCTCGTCGGGGCTTCCGGAAAGCGCCTCAGCTTTAAGTCCTATCTTCTCAGCGCCGTTTACCAAGCCGTAAAGATTGACACCGTTTCTGTCGGTCTTCGTAATTTCTCTGTATTTTGAAATGGGATATTTTAATCCGTAGTGCATAGCTATCATGGAAAGACAAGCCGCACCGCAATCCCGTTCATCGTGTTGTTTAATTATCCGCATCTTTCACCTTTTATACAAAGGGAGGACTATTCCCTCCCATAAGTGTCAATTAACGATGTACAGCGCTTGATCTGGCGTATTCCCATCCTTTGTTTACATTCTTCATCAGACCATGTTCGGCATATAACCAACCCTCAGCCTTTTTGTTACTCCAGAAAAGTCTTTGAAACAAAGAAGTTTTATACTTATAATCGCAATAAGGACAGTAAACATATTTAGATGCACCGCCTTCAACATTACGCATTTCGGAAACGTTTATTGTTTTCATTTATTTTCCCTCCTTTAAGTAGTTGTTATTACCAACCAAGTTGCTTTTCAGAAAAACATTTAGTTTCATGGTTGTGACACTTTAAATCTGTAATTGTTTTTACTATTCCATTCCAGAGGAGATATTTTCCGGTGAATTTCTTACCACAATACTTACATTTAGTAGTGTATGTTGCGCCACCATTAACATTACGCATTTCGGAAACGTTTACTGTTTTCATTCTTTTCACCTCCTTTTAATAATATGTATATATAATAAAGCGGAATAGTCACTTTATTAACGCTTAATTCTTTTAGGAATTATTCTTCCTATTATTATACATATATTCTTCCTATTTGTCAAGGGGAATATAATATATAATTTCACATATAGTATTGGAGGGGATAACATGCTGATATACGATCCACGCCTCATCGGTAATAAGCTTTATGAAATACGCAAAAAGAAAAATATGACTCAGGCAGAGGTTGCAGAGCTTGCGGAGATCTCCGACAGAACATATGCTGACATTGAAAGAGGAAGTACAAATATGCGCATAGAAACAGCCATAAAAATATGCTGTGCGCTCCACATAACTCCAAATGAAATTTTAACAGAGGAATCTTCACCATATATTATAGATGAATCGCAAATTAAAATACGCTACAATAACTGCACAGAAAAAGAAAAGCAAACTGCCCTGCAGCTGCTTAATATATATCTTGATTCACTTAAATAAAAACTGTCGCAATACAAGCGGCAGTTTTTTATTTTTCGTTAAATAATATATTTTTTTAATAGCCATAAGCCAATTTATTATGCATTATAGATAAAAACTATCATATTCTGCTGTGCAAAAGGGAGAAAAAAGTTTTTTTGCTTGCAAATTACCGTTTTT
>JAZNEN010000147.1:0-5296 GCA_045588615.1 Eubacteriales bacterium | reverse complement strand
ATTCCCGCACCGTTTCCGATAAGAGATGCTCCGCGCACGGGCTCACATTTCTCACCGTTTCTTACGATATAGCTCTCGCTGACCGCAAAATTAAAATCATTGGTTAAGGGGTTTACAGAACCTCCGCCCATTTTTTTGGCGTATAATCCATACTCAATAGACTTGATTATATCCTCATTTTTATCCGTACCGTTATCAATATACGTGTTGGTCATTCTTGAAGTGGGTTCGAAAAGATAGCTCTGTCTGCGCCCATTTCCGGTAGACGGCATTCCCATTCTTCGGGATCCAAGGCGGTCTATCATATAATTCTTCAAAATTCCGTTCTCTATAAGCAGTATTTTGGTGCTTTTTTCGCCCTCATCACTCATGGCGATAGAGCCCCACTGTCCTGTCATCGTGCCGTCATCGTAAGCGGTTACCTTTTCGTTTGCTATCTTTTGTCCAAGCTTACCGCAAAATACGGAATTGCCTTTTGCAACGCTTGTTGCTTCAAGGGAGTGTCCGCAAGCCTCGTGGAAAATAACACCGCCGAAGCCGCCGCCCATAACAACGGGCATCTTTCCTGCGGGACATTTGCCCGCATGAAGCATAGTCACAGCCTGACGTGCGGCAAATCTTCCGCCCTCCTCAGGGTCTATCGTATCAAAATATTCAAAGCCTCCGCACGTACCCGGGGAAAATCTTCCGTTCTGGTTTTCACGTCCGTCAGATGCCACAGCACTTATCATTATGCGCACGTATGCACGTCTGTCCTCGCCGTATACACCGTCGCTGTTTGCAACAAGTACGTTTTTGTCACTTACCGAAAGAGAGCCTGTGACCTGCTTTATTTCGTCCGAATACGATTTTGCCGCAAGACATCCTCGTTTTAAATACTCCGTGCGTTTTTTCGCTTCAACATCGCACGGCGGTATTATAACAGGGCATATCACGGGGAATTTTACGGGTGACAGCACTACGTCAATACCTGATTTTCCGATGCTGCCTACAGCGTCGCATACCTTATCCGCTATTGACGACAGTCCTTTTTCGCTTATATCGTTTCCGTAAGCGTAAACGGAGTTTGTGCCCTTTATCGCTCTTATTCCCGCGCCTACTGTTCGTCCGCTGAGTGCATTTTCAACATTACCCGATATAACCGACACAAGATCGCTTCTTTTATCCTCTGCGTATATTTCGGCATAATCTGCACCGCTTGCGAGCACACGGGCAATTATTTTTTCACATATCTGTTTTTCTATCATATGTTCCCTCTTATCCGACGGTCTTGCCGTCATAAAGTTCTTTTCCGCCGATTATTATTCTGTCATGCTCCGCCAAACGTCTTTCGGTATCCTCTTCACCGTATTCCGTCTGCGAAATATAATAACCGTCACCCTCATATATTATATCCGTCTTTATGAATCTTACCACATTTTCGTCAAGTATATACACGCCCGGTTGTCCGTTTTGAAGGTGAAGCGCTGAAGACGGTATTCTGATGCCTTGGGCACTTTTATATACGACCTCTGTTTTCTGCCTTCTGTCAAAGCTGAAATCGGAAGGAACGGTATTTGTCTTGAATATCAGAAGTGATTCTTCCTCATTCGGAGAGGATACTGTACGTTCAAGCGTAAACTCAACGGTTATTCCCGCTTCATATGGGAAATATATGCCGTATTTTTCGCCCTCGGTAAATTCAGAAGAGGACATTTTGTCAGCTGTCATGGCAATATACCATTCGTGTTTCGAAACTATCTTTCCTGCACAAAACTGCCCGTCCTCACCGTAAACAACAGGGGATGATCTTGAAAGCGTTTTAAAACCATCAAGCGTTATATTTTCAAGTGCCGATGATGTAAACACCGTTTCGTATCCGTCAGTTGATGAGTAGTAATAACCCGATGTTTTTGTTTTTATGACATCTGACGGCTCCGAGTGAGTGCCTCCAAGTGACTGCTTTTTCGACTCGTATACCGCAATTTCATTATTGAAATTGAGCCGCTTGTTCGTTATTATCTCACGCTTGTTCAAGAGCACAAGAAGCTCGTCCGTCTTTTCCGAAGCATACTCAAAGTCGCCGAATGATACCTTTTCACATATGAGATAATACATTCTGCTTATCTGCTTATCTATGTATTTTGTGTCATACGCCGCGGCGCCGAGAGAAATGTTGCTTTTTTCAAGAAGCTGTATTTTTTTGTCAATTCCGTACAACTCCTCACGCACATCGGATGATGATCCGGGGTAAACTGAAGCAACTGTGGAATGTGCTTTTACGTGCTCCCCTTCGTTATAATAACTGTTAAGTATACCGTCATAAGGTGTATACAGAACGGTCTCATCCCTGAAAATATACCCGTCCGCAATTATTTTTTCATCGCTGATGATATACTGTGCTTCTTCAAAAATTATGTCATTTGAAAAAGAACTTACAATATGATACACAACGTATACAATGGCAAGTATCGAAAGGGCGGCAAATGCCACATACGTGCCAACACGTTTGAGATATTCTTTATCCAAGATCTTACCTCTTTTCCTTTATTCTGCTGATTATATATTCCGACACCTCGCTCTTTGAGGCGAAGTCATCAGCATAAACAAAGTCTGCATCCTTATACCGCGAAAACCACGTTATCTGTCTTTTTGCATAATTTCTCGTGGCTTGCTTCAAGGATTCAAGTGCTTCGTCCAAGGTCATTTTGCCGTTTATATAATCTATAAGCTCTTTATACCCTATTGCTTGATATGATGTCGTGCCTTCTCGCAGTTCACCGCTTTCAAGAAGTGACCTTATTTCCTCTTCAAGTCCTTCTTCCATCATCATATCAACACGCTTATTTATCCGTTCATACAGCACCTCACGGTTTCTGTACGAAAGTACAAAGAGTATAAAGTTGTATTTTTCGTCCTTTAAAAGCTGTGCCTTGTCATTTTCTGTCTTTGTTTTGCCTGTAAGGTAAAAAATTTCAAGTGCACGCACAACACGTTTGATGTTGTTTTCGTGTATCTTCTCTGCTGATTCGGGGTCAATCTGCGAAAGCATAAGCCAATTTTCGTGTTTGTCCTTTGCAAGAAGCTCCGAACGTAATTTTTCATCCACAGCACACGCTTCATCAGGCTTTATAAACATAAGCGAATCAAGATAAAGCCCCGTACCGCCGCAAACAACGGGCAGCTTGCCGCGTGAAAGCACACCGTCAATTGCAGGTTTTGCAACAGAGATGTAGTCAGAAGCCGAAAAATTCTCCCACGGGTCCTTTATATCTATGAGATGATGACGCACTCGCTCCATTTCAACCTTTGTCGGCTTAGCTGTACCTATATTCATTTTTCTGTATATCTGCATACTGTCGCAGGAAATAAGCTCTCCGTCAAGCCTTTCGCATACATCGAGTGCGGCTGCCGACTTTCCTCCGCCGGTAGCACCCGCTATAACGATAACATCATTTTTCATATCCATATCCGTTTAAATCAAATAATTCCTTACCATTTTACATTATATAATATAACATAACCAATGTCAAGGAGAAAAAAGAAAAGAAGTCATGACAAATCACAACTTCTTTTCTTAAAACTGTTCCGGTTTATTCACTTTTCACCTTTTCCCGGTATTTTACATACTCAAGTATCATCTCTGCCGTTTTTTCACTTCCAAGGGGATAACTGCTTATTGCCAATTCGTAATTGGTGATACTTCCCCATTCTCGGTTTGTGTAAAAATTATAGTAGTTTGCACGTCTTTTATCGGTTTTGACGATCTTTGATTCTGCCGCATCTGCGGTAATACCGTCTTTCTTTTTTATTCTTTCGATCCTTTGTTCTAAAGGAGCATATACAAACACACTCACACAGTTCGGATTATCTCTTAAGATGTAATCCGCACATCTTCCCACGATAACACAGGAACCTTCTTTTTCGGCTATGTCACTTATAATTTTGTTTTGGAGAATATACAGCTTGTCGTTAAGCGGTAGGTCGACCGATGAAGTGAAGTGACTTGAGAACATAAACGCTCCTGTTGACAGCGCATACAGTAAACTGTTTGTTGCTGTTTCGTCAATGCTTGCATAAGTCTCGGGTGCGATGCCGCTTCTCTGTGCCGCAAGAGCTATAAGCTCACGGTCATAAAACGGAACATTCATAAGCCTTGCAAGCTTTTCACCTATTTCTCTGCCGCCTGAACCGTATTGCCTACCTAAGGCAATAATTGATTTGTAAGCCAATGGTATCACTCCCTTCAGGGTTTTAACCCCTTCCTTCTTTCCGTCTTTATAATACCATATTTTTGTTTAGTTGTCAAGTATTTTGAGCAAATTTCATAAAAAATATTCGGGTTTTAATATAACTTTGTGAAATCTGCACAAAAATTATGCGACTTTCAAAATGTTAAAAACGCCCAAATTGTACATTTTGTTAAAATCCCCGAAATATAACACAACGTTTTTTTATATCACACAAACAAAAATAAGCAAAAAAGTGCAACCCAAAAGGGTTGCACAAATTTCAAATTTTAATTATTCGGCTGTGTCTTCTGCGGGAGCTTCTGTTGCAGCATCCGTTGCAGCTTCTGTTGCAGCTTCTGTTGCTGCCGCTGTATCAGCACTTGTTCCTGCTGCTGTATCATCGCCTGTTACAACTGCTGTTGTCGTTGCGCCTGTTGTTTCAGCAGGCTTCTTTGTGTTCTGCTGATAGTTTGTTATCATAGCTGTAGCAAAAACTATAATAACAAAAACGATGGCGATTATCATTGTAACACGTGAAAGCATCTTATCCTTCGCACGCTGTTTGTTTTTACCGATGTAGTTATCGGAAGAGCCGCCTGCGATAGTTGTGGAAAGCTTACTTGATTTACCGCCTGTCTGGAACAAAACCGTTACAACAAGCGCAATAGCAGAAATTATTAAAAGAACTGCAAGCAAAATATTTACGAAACTCATAACTTTATAATATCCTTTCGTTTATGTAATTACCTCTTCGTCGGGTAAATTTTGAATTTCAGCCCGAAAAAATTACCTTCGAGCATAACAAGCGTTGATATTGTATCACATTTCTTTTGAAAAATCAATACCTTATTTAAAATTTAACAAATTTTTCTTTTTAGAAAGTCAACGGCAAGGCGAATATCCGCTTCGGGATCGTCTCCGCATTCGCGTTCTATCGTCAAAAATCCCTTATAACCGATATTGTTAAGCTCACAAAGATACTCATCCCAAAGGACGCTTCCCTGTCCGAGCGGCACTTCCTTGAAATATTCTGACAGGCGCATATCTTCAATTCCGCCGTAAGCGAAAAAGTCGTATATTATCCT
>JAZNEN010000146.1:0-2019 GCA_045588615.1 Eubacteriales bacterium | reverse complement strand
ATGCCTTGAAGCGCTACATTTACCGTTGATGCGGTAAGATCCTGTCTTTCAAACGCGTACATAGGCGATGTGCTTGAAGAAAGGTCATTCTGAAGCACTGTTGTAAGTCCCGTGGATGTTCTTCTTATATAGGAACGAAGGGAAGCGTTTGTATAATCAGCGTTCAGAACATAGGCGTAGATTCCGCTTGCCGCAGTGCTGGAAAGCCGCCACATACTGTATCTTGTGCCGTTTTCGGTCTGCTGATAGTCACTGCTCGTGCGGATAGTACCGCCAGAGCCGCCGTTTATCTGCAGATATCTTCCGCCTGAGCCCTGAAGTGTGCCGTAATTTCCCGAAACATTGCCCCATGTCCATTCGATATCGGATGTGACATTTTCGAGATAAGGACCTATAGCATCAGATTTTATTGTGATCGGTGTGAGGGAAACATCGCCTACAGCATACTTAACTGCACTTGCGGAGCCTGCTGTGATGCTGTCCGTGATAACATATTTTCCGCCCGCTTTAAATGATGTTGTGGGAGCGTATCTTGATACGGTCGTATCGACTCTGTTACCTAAACCGTAGCCCGGCTTGAGAAGCGCTGTGGTACCTGTCTTATATTTGAGATACTTATCTGTTGTGCCGTATGTGGCGGCGGATTCTTCGCCTGTCCACCAAGAGCATTGTGCGCCGACAGGAACAAGACCGTTCGCACTGCATCTCTTTACAACGACTTCGGAATCTGTTATTTCAAATACCGCCATATTGAGTACGTTACCGCCGGGGTTGCCGTTTGCACAGTATGCGATATATCCTGCATTCATATAAGTGAAGCGAAGCGGAACGCTATAGGGGATCTGATCCGGTGCGCCTATCTTGGAGACGAACATTACATCGCCTCGTGTAAGATAGATAGAACCGCCGCCTATGTAGTCATCAGAACGTCCGGAGTGATTGTGTCCGAAAAGATATATGATATTAAGACCTGCCGCTGCTGCATTGTTGAGTACTTCAACGATGTGCATTGCATACTGACCGTCACTGTACGCTCTCGTTCTGAAGGAGTAGTGAAGCGGAATGTGTGAGGTTATGAATATGGGCCTGCGATAGTTTTCCATTATCTTCTGATCAAGATAATTTTTGAGATTTGCCGCTGTATTCTTAATGGTGGGAAGATGTCCTGCCATACCGTCGCTCATATTTGCAGGGTCACCGTTGTACCAGCCGTAATCATCGTCATTTATGTTAAAAACACCGTAATAGGGGGTATCGATGTTGCCGGAACGTGAAAGGCTGGGGGAAGCCGCCGGGTCATGGTTACCTTGAGTGAATACAGCATGCTCTACACCGCCGAAATGAGTGTTGAGCATTCCCTTTATCTCGCTTATACTCTTTTCGGTTCTGGAAACGTCAAAGCCGCCGGAGTAGTCGCCGCAGAAAAGTACGCCGTAGGGATCTATACCCTGCCTCTTGACACTGCTCATAAGCTCGTTGCAGGCATTGTACATATACTGCCCGTCGGAAGGTCTTTCCTGATAGTCAGAACCCGCAATTACTGTGATCGTATTTGCTGCTGCCTCAACGGTGATCGGCATGGACAAAAACATATTTGCCAACAAAGCGAAGCAGAGCAAAAACGAAAGAATCTTAGAAGAAGTTCTTTTGAAATTTTCCATTTTATTCCCCTTTCGTAAGGATATTTTTTTTTAATTGTAACACATATTACAAATAAAGTCAATGGCAAAATAAAAGTTTGATGAATTTTCACCAAAACAATTTTGTCATTCGTTTTCGTTTATTTTATTTGGCGGGATGTCGAGGGCGCCATCCCCTACAGAATAAATATTCAAAAAAATACATGGGGCGACTTATTTTAGGAGTTATTTCCTTAAATGAGCCAGACGGTCATTATGGTTTATCACCACAATGATGAAAACCACATATACAAAATTAATAGAATATGGTAAAATAAAGGAGCCGAGAAGGTCGTAAGGGGATTGGTATATAACAAATCCGAGAGCCAGACTGATCAAG
>JAZNEN010000145.1:0-2467 GCA_045588615.1 Eubacteriales bacterium | reverse complement strand
CGGTATCAGAAATATGCTGTTTGTTTTGTATTATGCGAATATTTGATTATTTTCTTGGTGTTTGAAATATTATGAGGGTGAAACGTAAAAAGATAAAAAAAGATGTACAACAAGGTCTATATAGAAATCACAAATATATGTAATATGAACTGTTCGTTCTGTCACGGACACAAGAGGGAAAAAAGGCAAATGAGCCTTGATGAGTTTACCATTGTTCTTGACAAATTAAAAGGACAGACAGAATATATTTATTATCATCTGATGGGCGAGCCGCTGACACATTCAGAGCTTCCCGAATTCATAAAAACAGCGGGCGAAAGAGGCTTTAAGTCGATCATAACCACAAACGGCACGCTTTTGAACAAGCGGAAAACAGAGCTTTTAAAAGCAGGCTTACATAAAGTGAATATATCTCTGCACAGTTTTGAAAACGGAACACCTGATGTGCATAAGCGGTATGTAAATGAGCTTGCGGAGTTTGCAAAAGCTGCGGCAGAACAGGGAACTATCGTTGTTTTCCGCCTTTGGAACAAGGGTTGTGACGATGGCAAAAATGATATATCGATGCAGCTGCTCAAAAAAAATATATCCGGCGAATGGAAAGAAAACACCCGCGGCGTAAAGATACGAGATAAGATCTATCTTGAATGGGGTGAGCGTTTTGAGTGGCCCGATATCAATGCGGACATCAAAGGCGACAAGTTTTTCTGTTACGGTTTGAAAGATCAATTCGGTATTCTTTGTGACGGAACTGTTGTGCCGTGCTGTCTTGACAGTGACGGTGTCATAAACCTCGGTAACATATTTAACGATGATATAACAGCTGTTCTTAATTCCGAAAGAGCTGTAAGTATGGTTGAAAACTTTAAATGCAGAAAAGCTTCAGAGGAGCTTTGCAAAAAATGCGGCTATGCACAAAGATTTGTCTGAATATATGCGCAAATATTTTAATGTAAAACCCTTGTCCGATTTTATTCGGACAAGGGTTATTGTAATATTATACTTTGTTGATTTTACATTGACGATATTATAGAGCCTGTACCTTTACTTTCGAATGTTCATCAGAACCATTCGTCAGAAAGGGTATTGCTCTTATCTCCGTGTTCAAATCCGATAGGAGCCGTTATTTCTTCTGATTCAAAAACAATGAGTTCTGCTTCAGGCTTGATGTATTCTTTCATATTCATACCCTCCGATTATTTCAATGTAAGCGTTTTGCCCATATCCACAACACCGCTGTCTGCGATGACTATAACAGTTGCTGTTACGCTGTCAAAGCTTTCAACGCCTGTGAAGTTTGCATAGAACATACGGCTGAATCCGCTGAATGTGCCGTTATTGGACTTCATAACGGCGGTTATCGTTCTTTCATCAAAAACAAAATCCTGTGATTCTTCGCCGTTTACCGTTATACGGACACCGATATTTATACCGTTGTCAGCCGCACCGTCCTTAAGCTGCATAATAATATCCATTGTTCTTGATGTAACAAGCGCGTTTACTGTTTTGACCTCGCCGTTTTCAACTGCCTCGGAATTGAAAAGGAAGTCAACAAAGATGTAGCCGCCCTTCTTGGGTATGTATACGGGAACAGCGCCGTTGTCGGCAGCAAGCGTGATATTGTCCGAGCCGACTATAAGCAAGCCGCCGGGATTATAGTTATTCGCTTTATTGTTTGAGCTGTCGTAAACAGATGTACCGCTTACACCTATAACATTGTCCGCTGTAAGTGTAAATCCGTTAAGGTCAAGCGATGTTTCGGGAAGAAGCACTATGTCGCTGTCTGTTGTTGACTTGAGAAGCTGTACTGTTTCTCCCGCCTGCGCTCTTGACAAGCCCTCGGAAACTGTTTCGGAATACTTTTCTGTCTGGATGTTCCAGCAAACGGAAGGAGCAATTCTCCATTTGTTTTCCGCAATAGATGTTGTAACAAAAGTTGTTGTACAGAAGTCTGTGCCAAGGCCTTCAGCACCCGATTCCTCGGGGTCAAAGTTCTTGAATGAGCCTGCCTTTATCTCGATAAGCGCTGTACCGTTTTCATAGTTTGTATCGTTACAGTCAAACGCATATTCGCCGTCTACAAGCGTTGTGTCATAGTATCCGTCTTCAATATACAATTTACCTTCCTCAACAGTTGCAAGGTTGCCGTCTGCACGGTATGTACCGTCTTCAACTGTGAGTGTGCCGTTGTCTGTAACTGTGAATATCGATGCGTTTGATTTTCTTGCCGCATCTATCAAACCGTCATTACCGCCGGGCACTACAGTTACATCGCCCTTTATATCAAACATTGAGGTCAGACTGTTATTCCAGCCGTATAATGTCTTGTTATCGAGATCGATCGTAACGTCTTTTGCAATCGTTTCAGGTGTGCCGTATACACGTGTATCCTCTAACATAACAAGCGTATCGCCGTCCTGTGCTTCATCAGCCGCCGTGGTGAAGTTATGGTATATTTTACCTGTGC
>JAZNEN010000144.1:0-4148 GCA_045588615.1 Eubacteriales bacterium | reverse complement strand
AGGGGTCACATTTTGATTGCCTCAGGACGTGTGCCGAAAACAAGCATCACAGTTTTCATAGTTTTATCTTTCCTAACATTCGGAACTTTATTCTAAACAATTTTTCGCAAGCGAAATGATATTGTTAATATGATTTTCAGGTGAATAATACGTGTCAAACAACTCTTCTATCTCTTTTTGTACGGTATCTTTATCCACTCCGTCATTCACAAATCTTATAAGTCCGTCAACGGGCCCCTCTGCATTCAATGCAAACGCAAGCTTTTTTCCATCTACCTGAATGTGAAAATCATTCAAGCACGGGCTGTAAATGGGTAAAACTCCCGCAGATAAATACGATGAGATCTTTGTAGGTGTTGCGACACGGTTGACATCTGTATCACGGCGTATTATAAAGCCGTATGTAACGTCTTCAAGTTCCTTTTTAACCTGCTCCTTAGGTACGCATTTAACGCTGTAATTTTTAATTTTTCTTTCCTCAAGGATTTGTTTTGCCTTTTCTGTATCAAAGGTCAAGACCTTAAAATGGGTACCCGGTATCTTCTTTTCGATTTCGGCATAAATACCGACCGTTTCGGAAAAGCATTGCCACACAGACAATGAGCCGACATATGCAAATGTCTTTTTTGAATAATCTTTTTTGTCAAAAATACTGCTGTCAAGCGTTTCATTAAAACAAGGCATAACATACGCTTTATATTTAAAGCTCGTTCGTGACATTGTTTCATAGTAGCTTTGCATATACTTTGAAACAAAAAATACCATTTGGGCTTTTTTTAAAGCGAAACGGTCCATATAATTCAGTACTGCCGACCGAAGCTTGCTTTTATTTCTCATATACGATTCCGCACCGAGAAGTCCCTGGAACCAAACTATTATGTTGCGGTATCCCATATGATAGTATTTGAAGGCATCCACGCTTGTCGAAAAAACAACAAGATCACTTTTTGATACACCGCTGAAGTCTTTTGTATATTCGCATTTATAACCAAATCTTGTCAAAGACTCTTTTATTATGTGAAGGTAACCTTGAAGCACAATAAAATTGTCATAGTTCACATACACATATGCTTTCCTGTTCATAAAAATACACCGCTTCCGTTAAAATACAGTATGTGGTTTGACAGCGAAACGTCACAGCATATATCTTCAATTATCGCTCAACTGCTTAATTAAAACTTGAATCGCATCTTCAATTTTGTATTTTTCGGTTTCTTTCAAGCAAAAACTTTTTTTGTTTAGCATCATTTCCGGATCTTTAGCAACCGATTGCAGAATATCTGAAAAAGCTTTGATATCCTCTGCGGGGAATAAAAAACCTACATCCGCATTTACAAATTCCGTATTATATTTCCAATCTGATGCAATAACGGGAACACCTGCGGAATACGCATCAATTAATGTGCCCGCAAAGCCTTCGCCCTCGTAATACGTAGGAAAGAGCAAAGCAAAATATTCCTTCAGCGTGCTGACGCTTTTATCAAACGGAATCACCCCGCGGTATCTGACATATTCGGGGAAATTTTTAACCAATCCGTCAAACCAGTCCGTTTGTGCCGTATCGACCTGTCCGTATATATCAAGCGAATATGCAGTATAACCAAGCTTGTCATTTACACTTTTCACTGCATCTACCGCCGTTTCGATTCCCTTTTCTTTCATCACACGGGAAAATGTGCACAGCTTGTACGGCGCAGAAGTCTGATATATCAGTTCCGTTTCTGAAAGAACTTTAAGTTTTTTGCAGTTTGGCATAACAAACACATTGGAAAAGCCTTGCTTTTCCAAGTTTTTTTTCATTGTGTTCGTTTCGACATATATTCCGTCGAATTTTTTTAAAATATTTGCAAGTTTTTTTCTTGTTGACAAAAACTCAGGCAGCCATCCGCCTATAACAACATAATGCAGTTTTCTGTTTTTAAAGAACTTACTTTGAAAATACAGCAACGGAGCATACACCCTCAAGCCGTTATGTGCCGGAAATATTACTACATCCGCGCTTTTCTTCAATGCCCCAAAAACCTGAAACGGAGCCTTCAAGAGTGTTTTAATACCGCCGTGCGTATCATATTTCAGCACTGTATCTGCGCCAAGCTGATTTTCCAATTCTTCTGTCACAATCTTTGTTTTGACAGTCTGACCGTTAAGAAGATCGACACCATGTCCAAAATGTCCGAGAACACTTATCTTTGTGCGCACAGCCTCACCTCTTCACGTATACCAGTTTCTTAATTACTCCGAAAAATAAGTTTCCGAAAGTCAACACAAAGGAAGATATCGGATTTCTTTTTTCAGCTTCCCGATATAATCTATAGTGCCATTTTATCAGCTTGATATACCCTTGATTACTGATAGAACCGCTTCTCTTTCTGTATTTTGCGAGCACCCCGTCAAGAAGATAACATTCTTCCTTTTTGCATACCTTCAGCCACATGGCATAATCGTTATTTTTTCTTATGTCCTCTATCTGGATCAATCCTACGGCTTCAGCGTCATACATAACAGTTAAACAGCCTACCCAGCAGTACAAGTACATTCCGAGCTTTGTTATACGCTTCGGTCCTGTAACGCTTTTTCCGTTTGGAATTGAATTTTCATCTATTTCAATATAATTCGTGTATGAGAAGTGACAATTATTTTCTTTCATAAACTCCAATTGTCGCTGCAATTTATCAGCTTCCCACAGATCATCGCTGTCAAGAAAAGCTATCCATTTTCCTTTGGCTTCCCTTAACGCCCTGTTGCGTGAAACCGCCGCGCCGCTGTTTGATTCGTTTTTGATATACTTGATGCGCTTATCAGCCAAGTATTCTTCTACGATTTCATCCGTATTATCAGTTGAGCAGTCATCAACTATCAATAATTCCCAGTGCTGATATGTTTGTGTCAGCACCGAATCAATCGCTTGTTTGATGAACGCCCCTGTGTTATACGACGGCATCACTATAGATACTAAGTCACACATTTTTTATATACTACCCAATTTCATCCTTTCGTGCAGTATCTGCATTTTAGAAGTGAGTATTTACTTTCGTACTTTAACCAAACTCATCATTCTGCAATGAGTTTTTCCAATATTCCGTACGGAACAACGGCAGCTGTCACATCATCGGATATATCCTTGTTCAGCAAAGTATATGCACCGAAAAGGTATTTCCGCCGACGGTTACACCGTTTTCACCCGATGCAGCAATTGCCCTTATGCCGATATACGCATCCGTCCCGTCTTATACGTTCAATAATTCTTTTGCTTCTTTCTGTTTTTCGTCATAGGTGGCTTTGTCCACTCTGCCCTCTGCCATCAGCCAATCTCCGAAGTCAATATCGGATGCTGTGCCCTCGTATACCGTGTCACTTTTTTTAAGCACCTCAACGACAGTCCTTAAAAGTATCTTAAGATCGCCAAAAAAGGTTATACCGTTATCGATGTACAGCAAATCGTATTCAATTCTTTTATCCCATGTAATATTGTTACGGCCGTTCACCTGAGCAAGTCCCGTAAGACCGGGGCGGACATCGTGTCGTCTGCGCTGTTCATCAGTCATAAAAACACAGTCTCTGACCAAGAACGGTCTCGGTCCGCACAAAGCAAGATGCCCTACCAAAATATTGACAAATTCAGGCAATTCATCAAGAGATGTGCTCCTCAGCCATATACCGTACTTGCCGAGTCGCTGCTCGTCCGGTAATAAATTACCGTTGTGATCTTTTGCGTTACTCATAGTGCGGAACTTGATCAGTTTAAAAATTTTCTCCTGTCCATCCTTACCCTTTCTTCCGGGTCTTGGTTGTACAAAGAATGGATTTCCCCTCATGATTATCGCGCCCGCCACAGTCAATATCAAAAAAACCGGTGACAAAACGATCAGCGCAATGATCGATAAAATTATATCAAACAGTCTTTTAAAAAATCTCGCGTACATTATGTATTAATCCTCATTAAATCTCAATCAAAAGCAATTCTTAACAATATCTATGATGTGTTGCTGTTCGTCAGATGTCATCTTTATGTCACTCGGCAAACACACACCGCGTGCAAAAATATCGGCACCCACATCATCGGAACCGCCTGCGATATAAGCATTTGTTTTTGCACGGCCCGATCCGCTTTTCGTAATAAACTCATGCATTCTATACATAGGCTGCAT
>JAZNEN010000143.1:0-7179 GCA_045588615.1 Eubacteriales bacterium | reverse complement strand
ATCAAGCATGATCGAGGCAATATTTTTGAAATTATCAACCGTCAAAGAATTGAACGTTATTATCTCGTCTACTCGGTTGATAAACTCGGGACGCAGGAAAGACGAAAGAGCCTTAAGGGTTTTGCTTGAAGCCTTATCGGTATCATCAGCAAAAAAGCCTACAGTTGCGGAAGAATTATCGGATCCGGCATTGGTAGTCATAACTATGACCGTATTTTCAAAGTTTACTGTCTTACCCCTTGCATCGGTGATCCTTCCGTCATCAAGTATCTGAAGCATAATGTTCATAACATCAGGATGTGCTTTTTCTATTTCGTCAAACAGAATAACCGAATACGGTCTGCGTCTTATCTTCTCCGTGAGCTGTCCTGCATCGTCATATCCGACATATCAATTCTGATAAGCGCATCGGGAGTATCGAACATATCGGCGGCAAGAGTTTTTACAAGCTCTGTTTTTCCGACACCCGTAGGACCGGCAAAAATAAACGAAACAGGCTTTTTCTTATATGATACACCGGCGCGGCTTCTCTTTATAGCACGGCACACGGCACTTATCGCCTCATCCTGTCCGATTATTCTTTCGCGGAGTCTTGCCTCAAGTCCGCCGATTTTGGAAAATTCGTGCTCTGTTATATTTCCCGACGGTATACCTGTCCAGATCTCTATCACACGGGCAAGGTCCTCAAGAGTAAGCTTTACGCCATCCTTTTGCACCTCAAGCTCACGTATCTCGCCCGTCAGGCGCATTTCATCACTTTTAAGCTTTGCGATCTTTTCATACCGTATCTGAAGATCTTCCTCAGGCTTTGCTTCCTCGGATTCAATTTTTTCTTTTTCCTGCTGAACTGACTTCAAAAGGTCGTTTTTCTGCGCAAGTTCACTCAAAACGGGGGTGTGTATTGCAAGATGCGATGCCGCTTCATCAAGCAAGTCGATTGCTTTGTCGGGCAAAAATCTGTCTGTTATATATCTTTCGGAAAGAATTACCGCGCGGTAAACTATCTCATCCGATATTTTAATACCATGGTGTGTTTCATAATAAGCTTTTATACCTTGAAGTATCTTTACGGTATCGGATATTGACGGCTCTGCGACAACAACAGGCTGAAAACGGCGTTCAAGTGCCGAATCCTTCTCAATATACTTTCTGTATTCACCGAGAGTTGTGGCACCGATAACCTGTATTTCAGAACGAGAAAGTGCCGGCTTCATAATATTTGCCGCATTCATACTGCCCTCTGCATCCCCTGCTCCGACAAGATTGTGTACTTCATCGATAACGAGAATGATGTTGCCGAGAGTTTTCACTTCATCAATAAGTCCCTTCACTCTGCCTTCAAACTGCCCCCTGAACTGAGTACCCGCAACAAGGGCCGTCAAATCAAGCAGATATACCTCTTTATCCTGAAGCTTATACGGAACCTCTTTTGCAGCTATTCGCTGCGCAAGCGCCTCGGCTATGGCTGTTTTTCCGACACCGGGTTCACCGATAAGGCAAGGATTGTTTTTTTGCCGACGGTTGAGGATCTGAATTACACGTTCTATTTCCCTTTCTCTGCCGATAACATTATCGAGCTTGCCTTCTTTCGCCCTCTGAGTTAAATTTAGGCAGTAGTTATTGAGATAGTTTCGCGCTTTATCCTTCTTCTTTTCTTCCTTGCGCTGCTGCTTTTTTTCAGCGCCGTGGCCGCCGAAAAGTTTGGCAAAATCTACAGCAGGAGCGTTTGCGTTGTTTTCATCCCCGGCCATTGTCGGGAACTCCGCAGCGCCCTGCATAATGCTTCCCATTTCCTCATCCATACGGTCAAGGTCTTCAGCGCTTACACCCATTTTGTTGAGTATATCATCAACAGGCTTAATACCGAGTTCCTTTGCGCATTTCAAGCAAAGACCCTCGTTTATAGTATTGCCGTTTTCTATTCTCGTCATAAAAACAACGGCAAGACGTTTTTTACATTTTGAACAAAGTTGCATTATATACCATTCCTCATTTATAAAAGTGTGTTACGAACATATCTTGGCAAAAAGGTCTTTAAAAATATTAATGTTAAAAATAATATCAAAGAGTAATGAATCATCAAGTAAAGTTTTTGTGAAAAGCTCGGGATTATACTCCTGAAGCAACGGAAATGCAAAATTAAGCACTATTGCAAATATCCATGCAGAAACAAATCCAAGCACAGCACCCGCTATGATACCGAGTGTTTTATTGGCAAAATTCAAAAACGGAAGCTTTGAAATCAGATCAAGTACATTTGCGGCTATTGTTATTCCTATAGTTGCCAATATGTACAGTATTACAAACGCAATAGTGTATGAAACGGCATTGGATACGGCCTCCGGATATTCAGGAAGCACTTTGTTTGCAAACAAAAGCGACACAGGAGATGCAAAAAGCAAAGCAACAATAAATGACAAAAGCTTTACAATAAGGCTTACAACAGTCTTAATAAACCCTCTTTTATGACCCGTATATGCAGAAATACCTATGATCAGTATAAATATCAAATCAATCAAATAACTCATTACAACTCTCCTTTTAAATAGATGTTTTAGGTGAAATCCGAATAATCAAGCGGATAAGCACGTGTTTTTCCTGTTGCCAGCAAAATTCCGTTTTCTGTCTGCAAAAGCGAGCTTATCATATTTTCACTTACATATTTTGTTTCATTTCCGTTTGAAATATCGATACGGACGATTCTGTCGGTATACATAACATAAACAAAATCACCGTAGAGATAAACAGACATAGGATGCTCAGAAACAGATTTTGAAAAAACCTTATCTCCGTTTGATGAATAAACATTAAGCATATTTCCGACACTTAAAGATGCCGAATCGATAATATTAACAGCATATTTGTCTGTTGAAGTCACAAGAAGACAGATATCGGAACGGTAGTTTTCTCTTGATAACAGATCGCCGTGCTCATTTTCAAATATCATTCCGTCGGATAAGAATATAACACGGTTTGTGTCATCAAACTCACTGAGTTTAAGTCCAATCGTGTCATTATACATATCGGACACGGTGACCTCTTCGCTCTTCATATTTCCGCTTACTGTCACACAGTCAAATAAACCGTCAGAAACAGACGAGCACAAAAGCGTAAAAGAGCCGTCTTTATGCAGTACACCGTCAAATATATATTTATCGTTTGTTTTCCATGTATATGCCAACTCATAATCTTTATTATACATATGGGCAACACACCTGTAGTCTTCACTTCTTGTAATTACAAGTATTTTACCGTCATCGCACATATAAGCGTGCGAAATGGGATAATCGAGCTTTTCACTGTATAAAACCGAAAAAGAATTATATACAGCAAACTCATACCCCGACAGATCATATATCAGAAAATATTTTTCTCCCACGGATATTCTGGGCTTTACATAGCTTATATCGCTGTTTAAAACGATATTTCCCGCGGTATCGATTATTTCAACGCTGTTCGTTCCAACACTTACAATATCGTTTTTAAATATCGCAAAAACCGCTTCTGAGTCGTCCGAATACGAAATATTACCAAACTCAGATGTGCTTGTGGGGATATCTATATTCATATCCTTTATGAGATATCTGAATTTTTCCGTTGTGATATCATCCGAAAACGCTGTCAACATAAACAGCATAAAAACTATAAAGACGGTGAAAGAAAGAAATTTTGCAAATCTGAACCTATATGAAAGCTTAATATAATATTCATTCAGCTTTTCTTCTTCCTGCCCGTAAATATCAAGCTCGGGCCCTCCGGAGCGTGAATTTTTCGGGAGTGTATCTCCGCTTATATCAATAATATCTTTCTCGGTTATATTGCGGCGGTCATTCTTTTTCAAATTATCAACTCCAAGCAGTAAAAAAATTCTCTTTATAAATAACTTTTGCAAGATACAGTCCGTCGGGCGGTGCTGTGATGCCTGCTTTTGTGCGGTCTTTTCCCTCAATAATCTCGGGTATCTTACCGCACTGTATCTTTCCTTTTGAAATATCAAGAAGCGTTCCGACCATTATACGCACCATATTGTAAAGAAATCCGTCTGCGGCAACCGAAAATATTATTCTGTCGCCGTCGCGCTCAACATTAAAATATTTCACGGTACGGACAGTTGTGTTAACAGGTGAGCCTGTTGCCATAAAAGCGGAAAAATCATACGTGCCTATAAAGGACTGCGCCTCTTGGTCAAGCAGTTTTTCGTCTATTTTATCAGGCACCCTCACAGCACGTTTATGAAGGAACGGATCTTTAAAAGGTGAGTTGTGTACAACATATCTGTATTCTTTATATTCTGTATGACGCGGGTTAAAATCGTCGGGAACGATACAACAGTCACTTACCGAAATGTCGCTCGGCAATAAGTGATTCAAAGCATACGGGATCCTGTCGCACGGCACGGTATTACCTCCGTTTACATCGCACGTTGCAAAGTATACAAGTGCGTGGACACCCGTATCCGTTCTGCTGCACCCATGTATCGTACACGGTGCATTAAAAAGAGTTTCACAACTCTTTTTAAGAGTGCCTGCAACAGTTTTTGCGTTTTCCTGTATCTGAAAACCGTGATAGTCACATCCGAGATATGACATTTTTAAAAGATATTTCATATCGGCAATCCAAAATGTTTTGTTAAGATATTGGCAGTGATAACAACGGCAAGTATCAAGAGTGATACAAACAGCAAAATTATATCAATACCGCTTATTTTCAATTCTTTAAGCTTCGTTCTACCTTCTCCGCCTCTGTAACAGCGGCAGATCATGGCGCACGAAAGCTCATCCGCACGTCTTATTTCTGATGCCAGAAGCGGAATAAATATCGGTATCATTGCCTTTGCACGTTTTATAAGACCGCCTGAAGAAAAATCAGTTCCTCTTGCCTTTTGCGCTGACATAATTTTGTCGGTTTCTTCAATTATCGTCGGTATAAAACGCATAGCTATCGACATCATCATTGCAAAGTCGTGTGTATTAAGTCCGAGTTTTTTCAAAGGACTCAAAAGTCCTTCAATACCGTCCGTGAGTGCTATCGGTGATGTTGTATAGGAAAGCAACAGACTTGTAGACGATACAAGCAAAACTATACGAAGCATCATTTTAAACGCCATCATTATACCGTCGGAGTATATCTTGAATATCCACCATTCAGCTATAAGCGTACCTGTTCTTGTCAAAAATATCTGTATAACTGCGGTAAATAAAAGTATAAACAAGACAGGCTTCATACCCTTAAGCACTACTGTGGGGGATATTTTTGAGATCACCGTCATAACTATAACAAAAAATCCGAGAAGTGCAAAGCTTATGAGCGATGATGCTGTAAAAATTGCACCTATCATTATAAACGCGATAATAAGTTTCATTCGGGGGTCAGCCCTGTGGATTACGGATTCACCGGGAAAATACTGACCAAGGGTTATATCATTTATCATTTCAAATCTTACCGTAAAGCTTTATAAGTTGTTTTGCGGCATCCTCCACCGTAAACACAGATGTATCAACATCAATACCGCAGTCGTGAAGTTTATTCATAAATTCTGTAATTTGCGGAACATTCAGTCCTGCTTTTTTTAGTTTTTCGCTTTGTGAAAAAATCTCAGCAGGTGTTCCGTACATACAAAGCGCACCGTCGTCCATAACGGCAATTTCATCACAGTATTTCGCCATATCCTCCATACTGTGGCTTATGATTACAACGGAAGAATTTTCCGAATTTCTATACTCACAGATTTGGGACAATATATCTTCGCGTCCTGCAGGGTCAAGCCCTGCCGCAGGCTCATCGAGCACCAAAAAACGCGGCTTCATTGCAATTATTCCCGCTATTGCGGCACGTCTTTTCTGTCCTCCCGAAAGCTCAAACGGTGATTTTTCAAGCATTTCCCGTGTAAGGCCCACAAGATCAGCGGCATCCTTAACACGTTTTTTGACTTCATCATCTGAAAGCTTCATATTTCTCGGGCCGTATGCGATATCCTCCCATACAGTTTCCTTGAAAAGCTGGTATTCTGGATACTGAAAAACAAGTCCTACCTTGAATTTCGCATCATTTTTTGTTTTTTTAGATTCGTTTATGTCCGCCCCGTCAAGAAGCACGCGCCCAGCCGATGGCTTCAAAAGACCGTTTAACATCTGAGCCGCTGTCGATTTACCCGAGCCCGTGTGGCCCATAAGCCCCGTTATCATTCCATCCTTGAATGTAAGTGACAAATTATTCAACGCGTGATATTCAAACGGTGTGTGCTCACCGTACGTATATGATACATTTTCAAGTGAAAGAGGCATTACATCTCACCCTTTCGTGATTCAAAAATACGATTTAAATATTCAACACCGTCATCGGTGGTATTGGGAACATTTTCAATCGGAAGTCCTGCATCTTTAAGTATAGTAAAAAGCTCAGTTACCTGTGGTACATCAAGTCTTACGCGTCTCAACGGTTCGGGATCAGAAAATATTTCCTCCGGTGTTCCGGTTTTGTATACCTGTCCGCTATTTAAAACAATTATTTTATCGGCTTTTGCGGCTTCGTCCATATAGTGAGTTATAAGAAGGATAGTCTTGCCGGATTCATGAAGCTCCTTTATTATCTTCATAACATCAGCACGTCCGTGCGGGTCAAGCATAGCTGTCGACTCATCAAAAATTATAACATCAGGCCGCATTGCGATTATACCTGCAATCGCAACACGCTGTTTCTGACCTCCCGAAAGTCGGTGCGGTGCGTGGTGCAGATATTCGGTCATACCGACATCTTCAAGTGCTTCGTCAACACGCTTTCTTATTTCCTCTCTCGGAATACCGAGGTTTTCGGGTCCGAATGCAACATCTTCTTCAACCGTTGTCGCAACTATCTGATTATCGGGATTCTGATGCACCATTCCTATATGACGGCGCACCTCATATATTTCATCCTCGGTTATATCGGAGGTGATATTTTTTCCGCAAACGTAAAGCTCGCCTGTAAATTCCCCCGATTCCTCGGTAAGTATCATATTGATGAGCCTTGCAAGCGTTGATTTACCGCTTCCGTTATGACCTAAGACGGCAACAAATTCGCCTTTTTTTACCGATATGTTTATGTTTTTCAAAACGGGTATTAGCTTGCCGTCGCCGTCTTTATACGAAAACGAAAGATCTTTTGTTCTGATTATTTCCATTTGAAGTATTCTGCCTTTAT